>NZ_JBYSZI010000015.1:0-113987 GCF_058787075.1 Cupriavidus sp. FW305-46 | reverse complement strand
ATAGAAAATAATTCGATAGTATTATTTTCTAGAGATATAGCTACTATCAGATGATACACGCCTGGATATCGGCGCGCCGATGTATCATACTAGGACATGCATATATCAGTGAAATAATGCTATGTCATTAGTTTCTCAGTGCCGCGACATGCGGGAAGCCAGAGGCAAGACCCTGACCGAGATCGGGCGGGTGCTGGGCATGGCAAGCCAGAACCTGTCGGCGATCCTGCTGGGGAAGAAGGACAGCCGCGCATCCACCCTCGAAGCCCTGGCGGCCGCCCTGGACGCGGAATGGGTCCTGGTGCCCAACGAGCGGGCACAGGAAGTCAGGCAAGTCCTGGAAGGCAAAGGCAGCGGGCCCGACCGCAGTGCCCGCAGCGCAGTCGACATCTTCCTGGACCAGGAATGAGCTACGAACTGCATCCGCGCTTTCTTGAGGTCCGGCTCTACGACCAGCTATGCGGCTACCTGTGCGAGGCCAGCGGCAATGTCCGGTTCGTGCCATCCGAAGCCTTTCGGGGCGACACGCGCCGCCCCACGCTGAGCCTGTCGATCAGCGTCCCGACCGAGGCCGGCCGCAAGGCCACCGCCGAGGTGCTGGACAACCCCTTTCATCCTGCCGTCTACAGCACGGGCCATGAACTGCCGCCCTACTTTGCCGGCCTGCTGCCCGAGGGCGAACTGCGCAAGCGGCTCGAGGCAACGCGGAGCAATCCCGATGACAAGGACGATTTCGGCATCCTGGCATCGGCCGGCAATGATCTCCCCGGGGCCGTCGTCATCGTGCCGGCGGACATCGGCGCCTTGCCGGAGTATGCGCGGACGTATGGCGTGACCGGCGGCGCGGACAACCTGGAAATTGCCGTGGTGGAGGGCGCCACCCAGGGCGCGGCCTCGGTGTCCGGCGTGCAGAACAAGCTGGCCCTGTCGACGGTGCTGCAGGACAAGCGCTACACCCTGCCAGCCAAGGGCAGGCTGTCCGACATCATCGCCAAGCTTCCTGCCAGGAACGATGATTCGCAGGTGTTCAACGAATCGATCTCGATGCAGCTTGCGGCCGCCGCCGGCGTCCATGTCGCGCCGACCAGAGTGCTGCCAGTCTCGACCATCGAGGTCGAGGGACTGGTTGAATCGCTGGGCGAAAACCTGCACTACCTTGCGGTGGACAGGTTTGACCGCACCCCGGCCGGGCGTGTGCACGCCGAAGACGGCTGCCAGATGCTGGGCAGGATGCCAGCGAAGAAGTACGCCGGCATCGAGAGCTACATTCAGCTCGTTGCCGCCCTGTATCGCCTGAGCCCGAGCGGGGTCGAGCATGCGCGGCAGTTCTTCCTGCGCCAGGCGGTCAACACGCTGATCGGCAACAGCGATGCGCACCTGAAGAACTTCTCGGTGACCTATCACAACGGGGTCCTGCCGGAACTGTCACCGGCGTACGACATCGTCTGCGTGGCCGCGCTTCCCGGCTTTGCGACCTATGGCCAGAACGTTGCCATCGACAAGCGGCAGCGTGAAGAAACCCTGGCAACGTACGAGACCATCGCGGAGAAGGCCGGCGTCCCGCGGCGCATTGCGACCGCCGCCGTCAGGGAAGCCGTCGCGCTGGCACATGCCAACTGGCCGCGCATGCTGGACGAACTGGACGCGCCGCAGGCGATCCGCAATGTCGTTGCCGAGCGCCTGCAGACGCTGCCGCTTGCACGGGCCGGCAGGCCGGCCCGGTGAGGCGCTCGCCACCCACCCCTCACGGCGCCTGCATCGACACCCCGTAGCCGGCAAAGATGCGCGCCAGCTCGCCATTGCTGCGCAGCGCGCTCAACGCCTTTTCCAGCGCTTCGGCCAGTTCCCGCTCGCCTGCCTTGACCGCCATGCCGACGGCCCACCCGCGCCGCGGCAGCAGCGGCGCGCTGGGTTCCGTCGCGGCAAAGCGCGCCCCGGATTGCCCCGCGGCCTTGAGCGCGCTCTCGTATTGGGCGCGCGTCACCATCGCCGCCGCGATCTCGCCGGAGAACAGCGCGCGCAATGCCGCGTCGGCTTCGGGGTAGATCCTGACCTTGTCGCGCAAGGCGCCGCCCGCGCCGGACAGCAGCGCATTGGCCCCGGCCGAACCGGCTGCGGCGCCGGTCGGCTGCCCGGCCAGGTCTTCCAGGCCGCGCACCGCCGGCACGCGCTCGCGGTCCTGCACCAGCACGAAGGTCTCGCGGTAATACGGCGCGAAGATCAGCGCCTTGTCGTTCTCGCGCATGAAGGCGCGGTCGACCGGCACGTGCAGCATTACGTCGGCCGGTCCGTAACCAAGGTAATGGCCGCGCCAGACCATGGCACGCAAGTCGTCAGCCATGCTTTCATCGGCATCGAACGGCATCAGCGCCACCGACAGGCCCAGCTCCTTGCCCAGTGCCCTGGCCAGGGCCACGTCGATGCCCGCGGCCTGACTGCCCGCGATCGCGGAGAACGGCGGCAAGCCTTTGTAGACCGCCACCTTGAGGGTGCCGGTCTGGCGGATCCTGGCCAGGTCGGCCTGGGCCGGTTGCGCGCAGAAGAGGAGCGCGCCGGCAGCCAGCATGGCGCCGCACAGCCAGCGCACGGCGCCTGCCGGCGCCGCCGGCATGGGGGACACGGAATGCCTGGGGCCGCGGACAGGGCTGGCGGGCATGGGATGGCTCCTGGAAGATGCGTTGACCCGGCACTGCGGGCCGGGGCTGGACAACGTGAAGGACTGCCGGCGCAGCCGCCTCTTACTCGTGGCGCGACTCCAGGTAGGTCTTGATGGCCCACACCGCCTCCTGGCTCAGCACGCCGTCGAACGGCGGCATGTAGACGCGGCCGTCGCGCGTGCGGCCCTTGCGCACGGTGGTGGTGTAGAACTGCGAAATCTCGCTCATGCACGCCTGCTTCTTCTTTGCATCCGCCAGTGAGACGCAGTCGCCGTCAAGCTTGCGCAGGTCCGGCGCGATGCCCCCTGACACCGCTTCCAGGCCATGGCAGCGCGCGCAGTTCTGGTTATAGGCCGAGCTGCCGATGCGCAGCGCCTCCTTGTGCGCATCGCCGCTGCGGTAGGGATTGTCCGGGCGCCATTCGTCGCCCAGCTGTGGTAACGCTTTGGTATCGACGGCCTGGGGCGTGACGTCGCCATGGGCCAGCACGGAGCCGGCCGGGACGGCGGTCAGGGACGCGCAAAGCGCGAGCAAGGCAAGCAGGCGGTGCTGCGTTTTCATGGATGTCTCCTACAGTGGACGGGTCTTGGTTGTTTGCCCTGTTTCCGCAAGAGCCATACCAGCCAGCCGGACCAGGCCCGGAGGCGCCTGCAGGCAGGCTTCACCGCGCCGCCATGGTTCAGTGCAACGCAGCATCGCGGCACGGGTGTCCCGGATTGCCACACCCTGGCAAGTGTTTTGCTTCATGACGCAACACTGTCGACCATGCGCCCCGGCGACGCCGACAGCGACCCGCGCAAAGATCGCGGGCGGACTTTCCACAGGAGACAGAGAAATGACCTTCCAGCCGGAACCGGCCCGCCCCGCGGCGGGCGCCCCGGGTGACACGGGGCAGCCCGAGCGCGACCAACTGATTGCCCAGGCCCACCAGCGTTCCGAGTCCTATGGCCTGCGTCCCTATGAATCGCCCGACTTCTGCCCGGTGCTGCAGAGCGAGCTGAAAACGCGGATCGAGCGTAGCCAGTCGCTGTTCGCCTATGCGCTGCCGGTGATGGAAACGCTCTACGACCAGATCGTGAATACGCAGAGCATGGTCATCCTGACCGACGCCGATGGCCTGATCCTGCACTCGATGGGCGATGACGACTTTCTGGCCCGGGCCAACCAGGTCGCGCTGCGCCCGGGCGCGGAGTGGTCGGAAGCGCGCCGCGGCACCAACGCCATCGGCACGGCCCTGGCCGAGAACCGGGCCACGCTGGTACACGGCGCCGACCACTTCCTGGAGGCCAACCAGTTCCTGACCTGCTCGTGCATGACCATCCTCGACCCTTACGGCAAGACCGTGGGGGCGCTGGATGTGACCGGCGACCAGCGCGGTTTCCACAAGCACACCATGGCGCTGGTGCGGATGTCGGCGCAGATGATCGAGAACCAGCTGTTCGGCAACGCCTTCCGTGACATGGTGTGCATCCGCTTCCATTCGCGCGCGGAGTTCCTGGGCACGCTGGTCGAGGGCATCGTCTCCTTCACGCCTGGCGGGCGCTTCCTGTCAGCCAACCGCAGCGGGCAGTTCCAGCTTGGCCTGTCCAATGGCGCCCTGCATGCGCACACCTTCTCCTCGCTGTTCGGGCTGTCGATGTCGCAGCTGTTCGACGCGGTGCGCGCGGCTCATGCGGGCATCGTCCAGCTGCACCTGCCCAGCGGCGTCAAGGTCAGCGCCCGGGTCGAATGGAAGTCACCCGCCGCATCGTTGCCGGGCAACACCGATGCCGGCCACGCAGTCCAGCCTGGCACCGCCGCCGCACCGCGCAGCCTGGCCGCAGGCCCCGCCCGCTCGCCCGGGCTGGACGACCTGGACACGGGCGACGCGCACATCCGCGCGGTCATCGGCAAGCTGCGCAAGGTCATCGGCAAGGATATTCCGGTGATGGTGCTGGGCGAGACCGGCACCGGCAAGGAGCTGATGGCGCGCGCCATCCACGCCGACAGCCCGCGCCATGCCGGGCCGTTCATTGCGGTGAACTGCGCCTCCATCCCGGAAAACCTGATCGAGTCCGAGCTGTTCGGCTATGAAGAAGGGGCCTTCACCGGCGCCCGCAAGAAGGGCGGCATCGGCAAGATGCTGCTGGCCAACGGCGGCACGCTGTTCCTGGACGAGATCGGCGACATGCCGCTGCATCTGCAAGGGCGGCTGCTGCGCGCGCTGCAGGAACGCGCGGTGTCGCCGCTGGGCAGCAGCAAGGTCATCCATATCGATGTCTCGGTGGTGTGCGCCACCAACCGCAACCTGCGTGATCTGGTCGCCAACGGCCAGTTCCGCGAAGACCTCTACTACCGCCTCAACGGGCTGGTGGTGCGGCTGCCGGCCCTGCGCGAGCGCGGCGACCTCGACGTGGTGGCCGCCAGGCTGCTGCGCCAGGAGCAGGCCGGCGTGCAACCCGGCGAGCCGCCCCGCATCCGCGAGTCGGTGATGGAGATGTTCCGCCGCTACCACTGGCCGGGCAATATCCGCCAGCTGGGCAACCTGCTGCGCACTGCGCGGCTGATGGCGGAAGGCGAAGCCGAGATCACCGAGGACCACCTGCCCGACGACTTCCTCGATGACCTGCGCGAGCGCCAGGGGCATGCGGCGGCGCCCGCGGGCCATATGCTGCCGCGCGCGCAGCCCACGCGGCTGGCCGATGTCGAGGCCATGGCCATTGTCGCCACGGTCAAGGCGCACAACGGGAATATCTCTGCGGCGGCCAAGGCGCTGGGGATCTCGCGCAATACGGTCTACCGGAAAATGGAAGAGGCCCGCGGGCTGCCCCACCAGGCCGGCTGATCCCGGCCACGCACCAGGGCAGCCGCGCGCTCAGGCCAGCGGCTCGCCCTGCATCCACAGGTCTTCGAGCTCGCGCCAGGCGCGCTGCAGGTTCAGCGGGTGGCCCGACTGGAAATGGCGCCAATGCCGGAACGGCTCCGCCGCCACGGCGTCGCTGGCGCGCGAGGCATCGCTGCCCGCGGCCAGCGCGGCGCCGATTCCGTGCGCCAGCGCATCCAGGTAGGCCAGCGTCGGCGCCAGCGTCTGGGCGGGCGTGCCCACCGCCGTGCCCACCACCGTGCGCGCCGGCAGCTCCTGCAGCCGCCGCAGCGCACGGCGCCACCCCTGCAGCGAGGCCTCGTGCATCTCCGGCACGCGCTCGCGGTAAGCCAGGCCACCCGCACACAGCAGCTGCAGCTGCGGCGCGTACAGCACCGTATCCGAGGCACTGTGCGCGTTCGCATAAACCTGCACCTGCCAGGTGGTAGCGCCGGTGTGCAGCCAGCCATCGTGCTGCAGCGCGGGCTGCGGCAGCACGATCGCGGCGCCGCGCATGGCACCGTTGCCGAGCAGCGTGGCCATGCGGGCCAGGCAGGCCGCGCAGCGTTGCCGCATCAGCGCAGCCGTGGCGGCGGAAGCCAGGAACACGGGCCGGGGCCGCAGCCGTGCGAACGCGGCATTGGCCAGCACGTTCTCCGGGTGGGCGTGCGTGTTGACCACCCAACGCACGGGCTGCGGCGTCAGCGCCCGGATGGCGCCGAGCAGCGCACCGCCCCACGCCGCCTGCGGCCCGGGGTCCACCACCAGCACGCCCGCACCGCTCAGATGGACCAGGGTCGGCACCACTTCGGCGGCGTTGGCGCGCGCCGCTTCGGCATTGCCGGCGCGGGCCACGTACACGCCTGGCTGCAGCCGCTCCAGCGTGACCCGCGTGCCGGCAGCGGCCGCCGGGCGCCAGCCGTTCATGGCCAGCGCAAGCGTGGCGCCAAGAAAGCCGCGCCGCGTCGTGGGCATCACCGCTGCCAGCCCGCGGCGCGGATCGCGGCCACCAGGGCGTCGCGCATGGCCCCGGCCGCCAGGTGTCCGCCGTCCACCCATGCCAGCCGTGCGCCCGGCATGGCGGCCTGCAGGCGCAGCGCGTTGGCGGGACGGCAGACCTTGTCGGCGCGGCCATGCAGCAGCGTCACCGGCAGGCCATGCGCGCCGATGACCCGCGCCGCGCTGAGCAGGGCCGGCTTGCCCAGTCCGGCCCGGTTGCGCAGGTAGTGCGCCTGGATCCGGTATTTGTTCACCGCGGCCATGCGCTCAGGCCGCGGCTGCCGGCGCGAATGCGACGCAGGGGAAAGACCCAGCAACGCCTGTTCGCTCGCCTGCCACGCCGCGGCAGTGTCCCGTTTTTGAACAGGCGTACCACTTTGCAACAGCCGTGACACAGTGAGCAGCCGCGCGCGCGCATCGGGCAAGCGCTCGCCCCATGCCTTGACGCAATGCAGCATGCGGCGGCCCCCATGGCGCGGTGAAAACAGCGCGAGCACATCGTCGCGGCCAGTCAGGAAGGTGCCGCGCAGGACCAGCGCCGCCACGGCGTGCGGGCATTGCGCCGCGTACGCCAGGGCAAGTGCCGCACCCCATGATCCGCCCACCACGCCCCAGCGCTCGATGCCCAGCGCGCGGCGCAGCTGCTCCAGGTCGGCCAGCAGCGCGCCCACGGTATTGCGGCGCAGGCAGCCGGCCGGCCTGGAGCGGCCGGCGCCGCGCTGGTCCGGCATCACCACGCGGTGCCGCCGCGGGTCGAACCACTGCGCCATGGCGGCAGAGCAGCCGCTGCCCGGCCCGCCATGCAGCACCAGCCACGGCTGGCCGTCCGCGGCGCCGGCCAGCCGCACATGCACGCGCTGGGCGTCGGGCGTACGCAAGTGGAAGGTGGTGGCCGCGTCGGAAAAGCCGGCAGAAATCGTTGATGCGTCGGGCATGGATGTTGCCTTGAGGGGATGCGGCAGTCGGGCGGCAGCCAGGCGCCGCTGCACAACGATATTCACTAACCATGCCACCCAAGGAGAGAGACATGCGCTGGACCACCCCCGCCTACACCGAGCTGCGGCTTGGCTTTGAAATCACGATGTACATCGCCAACCGCTGAACGTGCCGCGGTGCCTGCGACCGGCGCTGCGCCGACAGGCAAGCCGCGGACCGCAAGCACAACCAACGCAGGCAGGCGCCAGGGCTGGCGCCTGCCCCGTGAAGCCATGACCCAACACCAAGCGCTCACGCCATGACAAGCATCCGGGTACTGGGGTCGGCCGCCGGCGGCGGCTTTCCGCAGTGGAACTGCAACTGCCACAACTGCGACGGCGTGCGCCGCGGCACGGTGCGCGCCACGCCGCGCACACAATCATCGATCGCGCTGACGGGCGACGGGCCTGATGCCATCCTGGTCAATGCCTCACCCGATATCCTGCAGCAGCTGCGCCAGGCACCCGCGCTGCAGCCGGCGCGCGCGCCGCGCGACACCGCGATCGCGGCGGTGGTGCTGATGGATGCGCAGATCGACCACGTCACCGGCCTGCTGATGCTGCGCGAACACCGCCAGGCGCTGCCGCTCTATGCCACCGCCGCCGTGCTCGACGACCTGGGCGCTGCCTTCCCGCTGACGCGCATCCTGTCGCACTACTGCGGGCTGCAGACGCATGCCCTGCCCTGCGACGGCACCGCGTTTTCAGTCCCGCCGCTGGACGGCGTGACACTGACGGCGATACCGCTGGAGAGCAAGGCCCCGCCCTACTCGCCCAACCGCCACGCGCCGCGCGCGGGCGACAACATCGGCCTGCGCATCGAAGACCGCCGCAGCGGCCGCAGCGCCTTCTATGCGCCCGGCCTGGGCCGCATCGACGACCACGTCTTTGCCGAGCTGCACAGCGCCGACATCGTGCTGGTCGACGGCACTTTCTGGCGCGACGACGAGATGCAGGCGCCGGGCTTTTCCGGCAAGAGCGCCGCCGACATGGGCCACCTGGCCCTGTCCGGACCCGGCGGCATGATCGAGGTCCTGGAGCGGCTGCCCGCCAGCCGCAAGATCCTTATCCATATCAACAATACCAACCCGGTGCTGGTGGAAGACTCGCCGGAGCGCGCGGAGCTGGCGCGACACGGCATCGAGGTCGCGTACGACGGCATGGAAATCGCACTATGACATCTGCCATCCTCCCCATCGCCTGGACCGAGGCCGAGTTCGAGGCCCGCCTGCGCGCCATGGAAAGCGGCTACCACATCCACCATCCCTTCAACCAGCGCATGGCGGCGGGCCAGTGTTCGCCCGCGCAGATCCGCGCATGGGTGGCCAACCGCTTCTACTACCAGGACAACATCCCGCTGAAGGACGCCGCCATCCTGTCCAACTGCCCCGAGCGCAACACCCGCCGCGAGTGGGTGGTGCGCATCCTTGACCACGACGGCACCGACACCCAGCCCGGCGGCATCGAGGCCTGGCTGCGCCTGGGCCAGGCGGTGGGCCTGGAGCGCGAAGCGCTGCTGAGCCACCGGCACGTGCTGCCCGGGGTGCGCTTTGCCGTCGATGCCTACGTCAACTTTGCGCGCCGGGCGCCGTGGCAGGAAGCCGTGTGCTCGTCGCTGACGGAGATGTTCGCGCCTGCAATCCACCAGGAGCGCCTGGCCGGCTGGCCCACGCATTACCCGTGGATCGAGGCCGCCGGGCTGGACTACTTCCGCTCTCGCATTCCGCTCGCGCAGCGCGACGTGGACCATGGCCTGCGCGTGACGCTGGGCCACTTCCGTAGCGCGGCGCAACAGCAGCGTGCCCTCGACATCCTGCAGTTCAAGCTCGACGTGCTCTGGTCGATGCTCGACGCCATCCAGCAAGCCAACCCATGACAGCCAGCACGCAAGACCTCGCCAGACCGACCCTGCACCGGACCTTTCGCCTGCAATGGGAAGCCTCCCAGCAAAGCTGGGTGCTGCTGTACCCGGAAGGCATGGTCACCCTCAACGACAGCGCCGCCGCGATCCTGCAGCGCTGCGACGGCAGCCACACGCTGGACATGCTGATCGACGACCTGCAGGCCGCGTTTGGCGTGCAGGGCATCGCCCCGGAGGTACATGCCTTTGTCAAACATGCCATCGAACGCGGCTGGCTGGTCTGAGGCCGCGCCCGGCCCGCCGCTGTGGCTGCTGGCCGAGCTGACCTACCGCTGCCCGCTGCATTGCGCCTTCTGCTCCAACCCGGTGGACTATGCCCGGCATACGGCCGAGCTGAGCACCGCGCAATGGTGCGACGTGTTCAGCCAGGCGCGGGCGCTGGGCGCGGTGCAGCTCGGGCTGTCCGGCGGCGAGCCGCTGCTGCGCAAGGACCTTGAAGTACTGGTCAGGCATGCGCATGGCCTGGGCTTCTACACCAACCTCATCACCTCGGGCGTGGGCCTGACCGATGCCCGCCTTGCCGCCCTGCGCGATGCCGGCCTGGACCATATCCAGCTGTCGTTCCAGGACTCCACCCGCGAGCTCAACGACTTCCTGTCCAGCACGCGCACCTTCGACCTGAAGCAGCGCGTGGCGCGCATGATCAAGGCGCACGGCTACCCGATGGTGATGAACTGCGTGCTGCACCGGCATAACCTGCCGCATGTCGGCACCATCATCGAGATGGCCCTGCAGATGGGCGCCGAATACCTGGAACTGGCCAACACGCAGTACTACGGCTGGGCCTGGGAGAACCGGCTGGCGCTCCTGCCCACCCATGAGCAGCTGCGCGAGGCCGAGGCCGTGGTCCGGCAGTACCGCGCGCGTATCGGCAGGCAATGCCAGATCCTGTTCGTGGTGCCTGACTACTTCGAGGCGCGGCCCAAGAAGTGCATGAACGGCTGGGGCACGACCTTCCTTGGCGTGGCGCCGGACGGCACCGCGCTGCCCTGCCACGCGGCGCGCATGCTGCCGGGCCTGGCGCTGCCCAACGTCGCCACGCAGGGGCTGCGCGAGATCTGGACCGAAAGCGATGCCTTCCGCCGTTTCCGCGGCACGCAGTGGATGCAGGAACCCTGCCGTTCCTGCGACCAGCGCGAGCAGGACTACGGCGGCTGCCGCTGCCAGGCGTTCCTGGTCACCGGCGACGCCGCCGCCACGGACCCGGTGTGCGAGCGCTCCGGCGCGCACGACAAGGTCAGCGAGATCGTGCTGCAGGGCCGGCTGGCCGTGGCGCAGGCGCGCGAGCAAGCGATGGTATTTCGCAGCGATGGCAACTCGCTGCGGCTGAGCAGCGGCCAGCGCTAAGAAAGGGAAAACCCCGGCATGGCAGGCGCCAGCCGGGGTTCCTTGCCGGCATGCCGGCATCGTCCAGACAGTCGCCGGCCTCAGCTGGCACTCAACACCCACTCCGCCAGCTTCTTCGCATCGTCCTCAGCAAGGCTGCCATGCGGCGGCATCGGAATCCGCCCCCACGCGCCCTTGCCGCCTTCGCGGATCTTCTTCGCCAGCCGCTCCGCCGCCTGGCTGTCGCCCTTGTACTTGGCGGCCACCTCGGCAAACCCCGGCCCCACCAGCTTTGACTGCATGCCATGGCAGGAAAAGCAGCCGCTCTTGTCGGCCAGGGCCTGCATGTCGGCGGCCGTGCCGGCCAGTGCCGCGCCCGGCAGCAGCGCCGAAGCCACCGCCAGCGCCATCCATTCCTTCTTCATACCTGAGTCCCGTTTCATCCTGTTGCACCCGCGCCCGGCGCGCGCATCGCACCCATGATGCGATGCGCGCGTGCGCCGGGCAGTGTCATCTCCCGCCAGCTCAGCTCTTGTGCAGCTTGAACACCCACACCGAGCCGCCCTGCTCCAGGAAATTCACGCGCTTGGCCACCTCGCCGCCCCACAGCGGCACCGCGCCGCCCCAGCCGGACACCACGGCCACGTACTGCTCGCCGTTCTCTTCCCAGGTGACCGGGGGCGCCACCACGCCGCTGCCGGTCTGGAACTGCCACAGCTCCTTGCCGGTCCTGGCGTCGGCCGCCTTCAGGTAGCCTTCCGGCGTGCCCCAGAACACCAGCCCGCCGGCAGTGGTCATCACCCCGCCCCACAGCGGCGCGCTGTTCTTGACCTCCCACATGATCTTGCCGCTCTTGGGGTTGATGGCCCGCAGCGTGCCGATGTAGTCCTCGTTCAGCGGCTGGATGGTGAAGCCCGCGCCCAGGAAGGCAGCGCCCTTCTTGTAGCTGATGGGCTCGTTCCAGATATCCATGCCCCACTCGTTGGCGGGCACGTAGAACAGGCCGGTCTGCGGGCTGTAGGCCATCGGCTGCTGGTTCTTGCCGCCAAGGAAGCCCGGCGCGGCAAACACGGACTTGCCCTTCTTCTCGTCGCTGCCGGCGGCGGGGTCGCCGGGGCGGCCTTCGGCGATGTAGTTGGGGCGGCCGCTCTTCAGGTCGATGCCGGTGGCCCAGGTGATCTTCTTGACGAAGGGGAAGGCGTTGACCAGCTTGCCGCTGGCCGCGTCGTTGACGTAGAAGAAGCCGTTGCGGTCGGCCTTGCCGCCCATGCGCTTGCCGTCCAGGTCGAAGGTCACGAACTCATTGACGCCATCGAAATCCCAGCCGTCGTTCGGGGTGTTCTGGTAGTGCCAGGCGATCTTGCCGGTGGCGGGATCCAGCGCCACCGTCGAGGCCGAGTAGAGGTTGTCGCCCTTGCGGATATGGCTGTTCCACGGGCCCGGATTGCCGGTGCCGAAATACACCAGCCCGGTGGCCGGATCATAGGTGCCGCCCAGCCAGGTGGCGGCGCCGCCGGTCTTCCAGGTCTCGCCCGGCCAGCTTGCGTTGGCGGTGCCGGTCACGCCGTTCTCGGTCTTGTTGCCGTCCTTGTCGTACTTGTAGCCCATATGGCCTTCCACCACCGGCCGCGACCACACCAGCTGCCCGGTCTTGGCATCGCGTGCGTCGACCCGGCCCACCACGCCGAACTCGCCGCCCGAGATGCCGGTCAGCACCATGCCCTTGACGATCATGGGCGCCGCCGTGTACGAATAGCCGGCGGCGTAGTCCTCCAGCTTCTCCTTCCACACCACCTTGCCGGTCTTCTGGTCCAGCGCCACCAGTTGCGCATCGAGCGTGCCGAAGATCACCAGGTTGTCGTAGAGTGCCGCACCGCGGTTCACCACGTCGCAGCACGGCATGATGCCTTCGGGCAGCCGGTGCTCATACTTCCAGAGCTTGCGCCCGGTCTTCACGTCCAGCGCATAGATGCGCGAATACGAGGCCGTCACGAACATCTTGCCGTCATGGATCAGCGGCTGCGATTCCTGCCCGCGCTGCTTCTCGCCGCCAAACGAGAACGACCACGCCGGCACCAGCTGCCCGACGTTCTTCGTATTGATGCGCGACAGCGTGGAATAGCGCTGGCCTTGCGGGCCCATGCCCCACGACAACACATCGCCGGGGCTCTTTGCGTCGTTCTCGATCATGGCATCGGTCACTGCCGCCTGCGCGGCCAGACTGGCCGCGGCAGCCGCAACCGCCATCACTACTCGTAACGTCCTCATTGCCATCTCCTCTCTTGTTTTGGGTTTCCCTGGTGCGCCACTGCGCCACACACCAGACATGCCTTTGGCAAGTCCCATGCCAGTCGCATCCCCGCACCAGCACGCCGGTTGCGGCCCGGTTGCGTGATGCCAGCCGTGCCAGCGCGCAACACTGCGTTGCAGCTGCTCCAGAATTGAACAGCCCGCCACGGCTGGCCGGCGTCAGTGGCCAAGCGCGCTTTCCTCGCGCGCCGGGTAGAGATGTCCGACGTTGCGCAGGTACTCCGCGGGCATCGCGGCCCAGTGCGCATAGGGCTGCGGCACCGGCATCGCCATGACCTCGGCCAGGTCCCGCCCCTGCGCCGCGGCCTCGCGCAGGCGCGTATCCAGCCATTGCAGGTAGCCGCGCGTCTGCGCGATGGCCTCTGCGCCGCCGCCGGCCGCAGGCACTGGCCCGTGGCTGGGGACCAGCACGCGCGCCCCGCTGTCGGCCAGCAGCGCCTGCAGCCGGTCCAGGCTAGCCAGCCAGCGGCCGATATCCGCGTGCGGCGTGGTCGGAATGCGTTGCCGGAACACCAGCCCGCCGGCAAAGACCACGCCCGCGCTGTGGTCCAGCACCACCAGGTCGTCGCCGGTATGGCCGTCCAGGCGCACCAGCTCCAGCGTATGGCGCCCGATCGTGCGCCGGCCCGGCGCCAGCGCGTGGGCAGCCGGCGCGGGCTCGGTGCCGCGCATCCAGTCGCCGCACAGGCGGTAGAGGTTGTCGGCATAAGCGGCACCCTCGCGCCGCGCCCCGTCGATGGTGCCGGCCAGGGCGCTGCCGCCCACATCGGCATAGGCCTGGTTGCCGAAGAAATAGTCGGGATGCAGGTTCAGGTTCAGCACCAGCCGCACCGGGGCGGCCGTGACCGATGCAATCGCCTTGCGCTGCTGCTCGCCATACAACCGCGACGGGCCGGTGTTGATCACCACCACGCCGTCGCCGGTGTCGATAAACGCGGTATTGATGATGTTGCAGCCGTTGCCGGGCGCGAAGTCGGCATTGGCGCCTTCCAGCAGCCACACGCCCGCGGCGATCTCGCGCGGGGCCAGGCGGTAGTCGGGAGGCTGCAGCACGGCCTGCTGGGCGAATGCCGGCGGCACGGGCTGGCCCGCCAGGCATAGCAGCAACCACAGTAGTACGCGTCGCTTCATTGCCACACCCGCGCGGCGATGCGGTTGCCGTTGTTGTCGTGGCCGGCCACCGTCATGCCCGGCTGCACGGCATCGCGCAGGTCGAAGGAGAAGATCGGGTTCTCGGCAACCGGCTCATGCAGCGTCAGGCGCAGCAGCGGCTGCCGGGCCGCGTCGGCCAGCACCAGGGTCTCGATATGGAACGCCGGGATGCCCGCCGCCAGGCCGGTATCCATCGGGTGCATCACGCGCAGCCGCACGCGCGCCGCGGCCCCGCCGAAGCCCGGGAACACGCGCGCGTCCACGCGGTTGAGCGTGCGGCTCCAGCTGCCGTCGCGGCGCGTGGCGCCAGGCACCGTGCAGCCCCCGCCGCCGGCATCGACCAGCACGCTGCCGACATGCCAGGTGCCATCGCGCGTGCGCGCCGCCACCCGCACCGGCGAAGCCTGTTCCAGCTTGAAGCGGAACGACAGCGACGGGCGCACCCGCAGCGGTTCGAACGCCAGCACCTCGCG
The DNA here is from genome assembly GCF_058787075.1 of Cupriavidus sp. FW305-46. Classification (NCBI taxonomy): domain Bacteria; kingdom Pseudomonadati; phylum Pseudomonadota; class Betaproteobacteria; order Burkholderiales; family Burkholderiaceae; genus Cupriavidus; species Cupriavidus sp. FW305-46. The sequence goes on along the minus strand of NZ_JBYSZI010000015.1, from coordinate 99,333 downwards.
GATCGGGTTGCGGTCCACCGCCACCACGATGCGATCCACTTCGCCCAGCGCCGAGGCATCGAAGGCGATCGGCACGCGCATGGGGTCTTCCGCAAACGCCGGCCCGGTCACCCTGACGCGGCTGTCGAACACCACCGGGCCAGCCTGCAGCAGCTCCTTGTGGATCCAGGCCCATTGCGGCGACTGCAGCGGATCGCCGTGCGCGATGACGGCGCCGTCTGCCGCGGCAGCCGCTACCGCCGGACTGGCCATGCCCAGAGCGGCCGCCATCAGCAGGACCATGCCCCGCGTCCGCCGCCTCATGCCTGCTGCCCCCGGCGCGCCATGCCGCGCTGCGGGTCGTAGCCCTGCAGCGCCAGCGCGAAGAACACCGCCGCGCTGCCCGCCACCACCGCCAGGCTCAGCGGCGCCACCTGCCCGTACAGCGCAAAGCGGATCGCCTCGACCGCGTGGGTGAAGGGATTGAAGCGGGCCAGCTGGTACACCACCTGCGCGCCCGACTCCTGCAGCTTCCACAGCGGGTACAGCGCCGAGCTGATGAAGAACATCGGGAAGATCACGAAGTTCATGGTGCCGGCAAAGTTCTCGAGCTGGCGCACATGGACCGACAGCAGCAGGCCCAGCGCGCCCAGCATCAGCGCGGCCAGCGCCATGGCGCCCGTCGCCGCCAGCAGGTGCAGGGGCTCGAAGCGGATGCCGAAGGCCATCGCCACCAGCAGGAACGCGGCCATCTGCAGCAGCGACAGCACCGTGCCCGCCGCCAGCTTGCAAGCCAGCAGCCAGCCCCGCGGCAGCGGCGCGGTCAGCAGCAGCCGCATCACGCCCATCTCGCGGTCGTACACCATGGCCAGCGACGACTGCATGCCGTTGAACAGCGCGATCATGCCCAGCAGCCCGGGCGCCACGTAGACCTTGTATTCGATGTAGGTGTCGTAGGGCGGCGCAATGGCGACGCCCAGCGCGTTCTGGAAGCCCGCGGCAAACACCAGCAGCCACAGCAGCGGGCGCACCAGCGACGACAGCAGGCGCCCGGGCTGGCGCAGGTACTTGCGCAGCTCGCGCCCGCAAACCGCGCGCAGCGCGCGCCAGCGATGGATCAGGATGGAGGCCATGGGTGCGCTACGCGGATGGGGCCCGGCACGCCGTGTCGGCTTCATCGGCGCCCAGGGTGTCGAGGTTGTTCTTCGGATGCAGCACGCCGTCCACCGGGGCCATGCCGGCCACGCCGTCAGGGTGGGCCAGCAACACCGGCTGGCGCAGCTGGCGGTCCCAGCGGCGGAACGACAGTGGCGGCCCCTTGAAGCCGTCCACCACCACCTGCCCGGCGGCAAGCGCTTGCGCCTGTCCGGCAAACCCGGCCCCGGGCAGGCGCGCCACGCTCTCGGCGATGGCCTTGACCGCCACCCAGGCAGCCCAGTCGTAGCCGGTCATCGGACGGCCCGCCGCGCGCATGAAGCGCCGGTTGAGCTGCGGCCCGCCATTGCGCTCCCAGGCCCAGTGCCACGCCTGCGCGCCCAGCCCGCTGGCGCCCACCACCGGGCGCGGCAGCAGCGTGGCGTAGGGCACGCCGCGCGCGAACTCGCCGTCGGCATCGGCCACCACCACCACGTCATAGTCCACGCCGCCGGTCAGCAGGCCGAGGTTGGCCTGGTCGCGCTCACGCGGGTCGTTGGACAGCCTGAAGGCGCGTTGCGCCGACCAGGCAATGCCAAAGCGCCGCGCCGACGTCACCAGCGCGTCGCGCTGCGCCGCATCGGCCGCGGACGGGCCGCTCAGCAGCAGGGCACGGCGCCATTTGCGCAATACCAGGTACTGCATCAGCGCATCCGCGCGCATGCGCAGGCTGGGCAGCGTGTGCAGCAGCACCGGCGCGCAGCCGGCGCCGCGCAACGCGTCGTCATCGGCCGACACGTTGAACAACAAGGCCTCGCCCGGCTTGACCGCACCCGTGGCTGCCCTGACCGATGCCGACGGCAGGTCCAGCAGGATATAGCGCGTGCCCTGCCGCGCCAGCGCAGCGACCAGCGGGGCCACCTCGGCTTCAGTGCGGGCTTCCTGTGCTTCCAGCCTGAGCGACTGGCCCGCGGCCTCGAGCGCCACGCGCGCTTCGGCGGCCGCCACCTGGGCGCCGTCGAGCGCACGGCCCTGCGGCTGGCCGGGATAGCGCTGCGCCAGGCGCCGGGGCGCATAGCGCGCGTCGTCGGCCTGCGACACGACCGCCACGCGCACCTCGGCAGCGTGCACCGCGGCAGGCAGCCACGCCAGCGCCATGGCGCCCAGCCCGGCACGCCACCACTGCCACCACGCACGCGAGCGCTCAGTCATCGATCGCCACCGAATGCGGCACCCGGCCCGCCTTGAGCGTGGCCACCGCCTTGCGGCTGGCGGTGTCCACCACGCTGACATCGTCGGACAGGCCGTTGGCGACATAAAGCAGTGCGTTGTCGCGGCTCAGCGCCAGCCCCCAGGCGCGGCGGCCGACCAGCACATAGTCATGCACCCGGCGCGACGCCACCTCGACCACCGCGACATGGTTGGCGCGGCCCAGCCCGATATAGGCGCGCGTGCCGTCGCCGCTGGCCGCCATGCCCACCGGGGTCACGTCCTCGGCGCGAAAGCCCCGCGGCGCGAAGGCGATGGTCTGGGCCACCTCGAAGGTATCGGTACGGATCACGCTGACGCTGGCGGAGAGCTCGTTGGACACCCACAGCTCCTTGCCGTCGCGCACCAGCAGCAGCCGCCGCGGCCGGTTGCCGACCTGGATATTGCGGATCACCTTGCGCGCGGCGACGTCGATGACATGGACCAGGTTGGCCACCTCCGAGGTCACGTACACATGCCTGCCGTCGGCGCTGACCTTGACGCCCTCCGGCTCCTCGCCCACCCTGACCGCGAACACGCGCTTGCCCGACGCCGTGTCGTAGGCCGACAGCAACCCGTCTTCTTCATTCGAGACATAGAGCGTGCGGCCGTCCTGGCTGAGATCGAACAACTCCGGATCGTCCCCCACCGGCAGCGATGCCACGGTCTTGCGGCTGGCCACATCGACCACATCCACCCGGTTGTCGTCGCTGCAGGCCACGTACAGGCGCGTGCGGTCGGGCGACAGCTGCAGGTGGCGCGGCCGCTTGCACTGCCGCCATACCGCGACCAGCTGCCGGCTGCGGGCATCGAAGACGGCGAGGGCATCGTCCTTCTCGCTCGAGACAAAGACCTGGTTGCTAGCCTGGCCGACGGGTCGCGCGGCCCCGCCCTGCGCGCCTTCGGCCAGGCCGGCGGCAACCAGCAGCGTCGTGACCAGCAGCAAGGCGCCGGCAAACCAGCGGGGAGATGGCATCTTGTTCATGCGGGTACGCGCCTCACGGCCGGGTCAGTGACAGGGGCCTGCGGCGTCATGGCCAGGAAAGCGCCCTCCAGGGTGTCGCACGCCGCGGCGCCGCGCAGTGCGGCCGGGGTGCCGTCGAAACGCACCATGCCGCGGTCCAGCACAATCACGCGGTCGGCGCGCTCCACCTCCTGCACCAGGTGGGTGGCCCACAGCACGCCGGCCTGCGCCCGCGCCGTCAGGCGCCGGGCATCGGCCACCAGTTGCGCGCGCGCGGCCGGGTCCAGCCCCACCGTGGGCTCGTCCAGCAGCAGCATGGCCGGTTCATGCAGCAGCGCGCGCGCCAGTTCCACCTTGCGCCGGTTGCCGCCCGAAAGCTCGCGCACCGGTGCGCGCGCACGCGCCGCCAGCCCGAAGTCATCGAGCAGCCGGGCGATGCGCTGCGCCGCCACGCCGCGCGGCAGCCCGTGCAGGTCCGCGTGAAAGCGCAGGTTGGCCAGCACCGGCAGGTCCAGGTCGATGGCCGGCTGCTGGAACACGATGCCCAGCCGCGCCAGCGCGCGCACCGGATCGCGCCGCATGTCGCTGCCCATGACCGTGACCTGCCCGGCATCCGCCACGAACAGGCCGCTGAGGATCTGGAACAGCGTGGTCTTGCCCGCCCCGTTGGGCCCGAGCAGTGCCACGAACTCGCCGCGCCGCACGCTGAGCGAGACCCCGTCCAGGGCCGCGCGGCTGCCGAAGGCCTTGCGCACGGCGTCGCAGCACAGCGCCAGCGGCGCTTGCATGGCCATCACAGCTGCCCCCTGGGCCGCGCAGTGCCCACGCGCTCGGCAAAGGTCCGCTCGGTCTCCCACGCATGGCGTAGGAAGGCATCGTATTGCGCGGTATCCAGGTAGGTCAGCTCCTGGTCGTACCTGGCCAGTTCCGCAAGGTGGCGCGGCTGCTGCATCGCGGCGCGGAATGCGTCATGCAGGCGGCGGACGATGGCCGGATCGGTGCCGCGCGGCACGCCGATGCCGTAGGGCGAGTGATGGACCGCATCGGCAAAGCCCAGCTCGCTTACCGTCGGCACCTCGGGCCAGCGCGGTGAGCGCTGCGCGCTGAACACGGCCAGCAGGCGCAGCTTGCCGGTCTCGACGAAGGGCGCGAAGCCGGTGGAATTGACCCCCGCCATCAGCGAACCGTTGGCCACCGCCAGCATCTGGTCAGCGGTGCCGTGATACGGCACGTGGATATAGCGCACGCCGCTGCGCCCGAGCACGTCCTCCATCGCCAGATGGGCGGTGGTGCCGATGCCGGTGGAACCCACGGTCAGCTCGCCCGGATGCGCGCGGCCCCAGGCGACCAGGTCGCGCAGCGAGCGCAACGGGCTGTCTGCGGGCACCACGATGCCGAAGGTATAGCCCGAGATCATCAGCACCGGCTGGATGTCGCGCAGCTGCTGCCAGGCGGTCTTCTGCTGATGCGGGAAGCGATACACCGTCAGCGGCAGCTGGCCGATGGTGTAGCCGTCCGGGCGCGCCGCGGCAAGCAAGCCGCCCACCAGCGTGCCGCCGGCGCCCGGCCGGTTCTCCACCACGACCGGCTGCCCCAGCTCGCGCCCGGCCAGCTCCGCCAGGATGCGCATGGAGATATCGGTGGCGCCGCCCGCTGGCCATGGCACCACCAGCGTGATCGGCCGCGACGGATACCCGTGCGCGCCCTCGGCCAGCGCGTCGCCCGCATGGACCAGGCCGAGGCACGGCAACAGCAGGCAGGCAAGGCAGCGACCAAGGCGGCGGAACATGGCTAAGCACCAGGCAGAGTGTTGATGCAGGTGAACAGAGCAAGGCCGATACCATGTGCAGCGCAGCATCGGGCCGCGCTCCATGCCAGCCGTTGCCTGGCCGCGCCGGACGCTCTGCCGGACGCTGCGGCCAGGCCGTGCCTTGTGCGGTGCGCCGCGAACGACTGTCCCATGGTTGAGCACCGGTCCGCTGCCTGTGTCCGCAGCTGTCCTGTTTTGTGACAGGCGTCGGCGCAAGGAGGGTTCGGCCAGCGCGTTCCCGGGCCGCTCACCGCGCAAGTGCCGGACTCCCGATGCACGGTACGAAACCTGCTCAGCTCCGGACAGGCGCTACCCAATGCAGGTATCGCGCCGCTTATCCGGAGGAGACGGAACCATGCCAGCCAACCCGCGCCCCGCACCGCCAGGGCACGCGCCGCGCGACACCGTGGCTTGCCGCCGCAGGAGCAGCCGCGGCGCCGCCACCGCGATTGCCATGGCGGTCGCCCTGATGGCCCAGCGGCCCGCTGTTGCGCAGCAGGACACCGCTGTCCCAAACCAGGACAGCGCCATGCTGCCGGAAGTCCTGGTGGTGGCCGCCGCGCCGCTGCCAGGCATCGGCGTCGACAGCGACCTGGTGCCCTACACCGTGCAGACCGTGCGCGGCGACGACCTGGACCGGTCGCGCGCCGGCAACCTGGCCGAGTACCTGTCCCGCAACCTGGCCGGCGTCAACGTCAACGACATCCAGGGCAGCCCGTTCCAGACCGACATCACCTACCGCGGCTTCCGCGCCTCGTCCATTGCGGGCGTGCCGCAGGGCCTGTCGGTCTACCTGGACGGCATCCGCGTCAACGAGCCCTTCGGCGACGTGGTCAGCTGGGACATGATCCCGGAAGCCGCGCTGGCGAGCGTGTCGCTGGTGTCCAGCGCCAACCCGGCCTACGGCCTCAATACCCTGGGCGGGGCGCTGGCCATGACCACTCGCTCCGGGCTGGACGCACCCGGCTTCACGGCCGACCTGTCCTACGGCAGCGGCGCCCGCAAGCGCGCCGACCTGTCCGGCGGCGTGCGCAGCGACAGCGGCTGGCACGCATTCGCGGCCGGCACCCTGTTCCAGGAGCATGGCTGGCGCGACCAGTCGGGCGGCCGGCTTGGCAACGTCTTCGCCAAGGCTGGCTATGCGGGCGACACTGACAGCTTGGACGTGTCAGTGCTGCATGGCCGCAGCACGCTGACCGGCAACGGGCTGGTGCCCAGCTTCCACGCCAGCGGCAACGGCACGCTGCCAGACCTCTACCAGGGCAATCGCCACGCCGTGTACACCTACCCCGACCAGACCCGCAACCAGGTGACCCAGGTCGCCGTCAACGGTCGCCACTGGTTCGACGACAAGACCAGCGCCGCCGCGCTGGCCTACGTGCGCACCAGCCGCCGCGACACCACCAACGGCGATGTCAACCCCGCCTACGAGGCCTATGCCGAAGACTGCGAGGACGGCTTTGCGCCCGACGGCAGCCCGCTCGGCGCCGACTGCGGCATGACCCGGGCCGAAGGCGCCGCGCTGCATCCCGCCGTGATCAACACCACCCATATGTGGCAGCAGACCGTCGGCATGGCGCTGAGCATGGCCAGGGAGACCGACCGCCACCTGCTCAACGCCGGCCTGACCCTGGACCGCAGCCGCCTGACCTATTCGCAGTACGCGCAGCCCGGCACCTTCACCGACGACCGCGGCGCCGTGGCCGACCCGGACGCGCCCAACGCCCTGTTCTCCGGCGTCGGCGGCAGCTCGCGCATGCTCGGCCTGTACCTGTCCGACACCTGGTCGCTGACCCCCAGCACCTTCCTGACCGCCTCGGCCAGGTGGAACCACGTCGCGGTAAGCAACACCCTGCGCAACAGCGACGGCAGCGAACAGCCGCGCGAGAGCTTTACCTACCGCCGCCTCAACCCGGCGCTGGGGCTCTCGCAGAAGCTGGGCGGCGGCGTCACCGTGTTCGGAGGCTACGCCCAGAACAACCGTGTGCCGACCGTCCTCGAACTCGGCTGCGCCGACCCGACGCGGCCCTGCCGCCTGCCGGCCGGCCTGCAGGCCGACCCCTACCTGAAGCAGGTGGTCTCGCACTCCTATGAAGCAGGCGTGCGCTGGCACCGCGGCAAGGACACCGAAGTCACCGCGTCGCTCTACCGCGTCGACAATCACGACGACATCCTCTTCCTGCGCGCGCCGAACACCCAGCTCGGCTACTTCGCTAACTTCGACCGCACCCGCAACCAGGGCCTGGACCTCAGCGCCCGCCAGCGCGTGGGCGATGTCACGCTGCGGCTTGCCTACAGCTATCTGCACGCCACCTACCAGGCCGCCGGCCAGCTTGCCGCCGGCGAACGCACCATCGACATCCGGCCCGGCATGCGCATGGCGGGCCTGCCCCGCCATACGCTCAAGCTGGGCCTCGACTGGCAGGCACTGGCCGGCCTGACGCTTGGCGCCGACCTGGTGGCGGTGTCAGGCACCGTCTCCAGCGGCAACGAAGACGGCCTGCGCAGCGACCCGCAGCCGGGCGCGCCGCCGAAGACCGCCGACTGGCATGTGCCCGGCTACGCCACCCTGAACCTGCGCGCGGCGTACAAGGTGAACCAGCGGTTTGAGATCTATGCGCGCGTGGCCAATGTCTTTGACCGGCGCTACGAGACCTACGGACAGATCGCGAACGATGTGTTCCCCGGCGGCAGCCTGGTGCGCCCGCATGTGGCACCGGGGGATGCCGCCAGCGCGCTGTTCGTGGCACCGGGCGCGCCGCGCAGCTTCTGGCTGGGGGTGGTATTCCGGATGTAGCAAGCCAGGCACGCCGGATCCACACCCACGCCCTGCGCCACGGTGTCGCCCTCACTCGTTTGAGTGTATTCAACCCCTCCCCTACGGAAGAGGGGATCAGCGCCAGGGAACTGCGGCCGACATGGCGGGGAGAAGGGGGCGCGGACCGGCAGCCGTGGCGCGCCGGAATCCATGCAAAGCAAACAAGGCATGCGCCCCCTGCCCATCGAGAATGAGGAGGAATGCCGTGCGCGACAACCAGCCCGTCACCCAGCGCGAGTTTGATTTCCCGGACAACGCCACGCTGATGTCGACCACCGACACGCAGAGCTACATCACCTACGCCAACGCCGCGTTTGTCGAGGTCAGCGGATTCACGCGGGAAGAAATCCAGGGGCAGCCGCACAACCTGGTGCGCCATCCCGACATGCCCGCTGAAGCCTTTGCCGACATGTGGGCCACCCTCAAGGGCGGAGAGCCATGGACCGCGCTGGTCAAGAACCGCCGCAAGAACGGCGACCATTACTGGGTCCGCGCCAATGCCACGCCCGTGGTGCGCAACGGCCGGCCCGCCGGCTACATGTCGGTGCGCACCAAGGCAACACGCGAGGAGATAGCGGCCGCGGAAAAGCTGTATCGCGATTTCCGCGAGGGCCAGGCCGGCAGCCGGAAATTCCACAAGGGACTGATCGTGCGCACGGGCCTGATGGCCTTTACCTCGCTGTTCCAGACCATGCCGGTACGCTGGCGTGTGCGGCTGGCGCTGGCCGCCCTGCTCCCCGTCAGTATCATCGGCGCCTGGGGCATGGGCCTTTCCGGCATGGCACTGCCAGGTTTTGCAGGGGTCATGGCGCTTGCCACGTTGCTGGCATCCTGGTGGCTGCAACGGCAGATCACCACCCCGCTGGAACAGGTCCTGCAGCAGGCGCTGCGCGTGGCGTCCGGCGAAAGCCAGAAGGCCGTGCACATGAACCGGGTCGACGAGATCGGCATGACGCTGCGCACGATCAGCCAGCTCGGCCTGATGTTCCGCTGGCTGATCGACGACGTCAGCGGCCAGGTCGTCAATGTCCAGACCGCCAGCAATGAAATCGCGCGCGGCAATATCGACCTGAGCGCGCGCACCGAACAGGCGGCGTCCAGCGTGCAGGAAACATCCGCGTCGATGGCGCAGATGACCTCCACGGTGCAGAGCAACGCGGAAACCGCGGCGCAAGCCAACAAGCTGTCCGGCTCCGCCAGCGTCGCCGCGGAGCGCGGCGGGCAGGCGGTGTCGGAGGTCGTCAACACCATGAACGAGATCACCGAGAGCTCCAGGCGCATCGCCGATATCATCGGCGTGATCGATGGCATTGCCTTCCAGACCAATATCCTGGCGCTCAATGCGGCGGTGGAAGCCGCCCGCGCCGGCGAACAGGGCCGCGGCTTTGCCGTGGTGGCGGGCGAGGTACGCAGCCTGGCGCAGCGCAGCGCCAACGCCGCCAAGGAAATCAAGGGACTGATCGATGTCAGCGTCCACAACGTCGCGTCCGGCGCCAAGCTGGTCGACGAAGCCGGCAAGACCATGGACGACATCGTCTCGCAGGTCAAGCGCGTATCCGACCTGATCGCCGAGATCAGCGCCGCCACCACCGAGCAAAGCAGCGGCATATCCCAGGTAGGGGGCGCGGTCAGCGACCTTGACAACATCACCCAGCAGAACGCCGCGCTGGTCGAGCAGAGCGCGGCCGCGGCGGAAAGCCTGAAGCAGCAGGCAACACGGCTGGTGGAGGCGGTCAGCGTGTTCCGCTAAGCGCGGCGAAGCGGGCCGGCATGCAGTGAACCTGCCGGCCCGCTACCGGGGCGCGCTACTATTCGCCTGACGCGGCGCCTTTGCGTCGAGCGTCAGCCCTGCCCCCGACCTGTCATGACCCGCATTGTCCGCATCGCCCTCCACACCCTGGCATCCGCAAGCCTCATGTTCCTGAGCACCGCGCATGCCACCGACATCGACTGCGATCCGTCCGCCACCGCCGCCAGCGCTACGCAGGCGCAGCGCCTGATCTGCGAATCCGCGCTGTTTTCCATGGGCTACCAACGCATCCATGCCGACCAGCAGCGCCTGCTCAAGGCGCGGGCAATCACCGACGCCGACATTGCAGCATTCCGCAAGAAGCGGGACCGCTGCGATTCGGCATCGTGCCTGGACACGGTCTTCCGGGAATGGAATGCATTCGCCAGCCGGGCGCGGGTCCCTTGACCGGAGAGCCAAAGCGGACAGTCCCGCCCGCGCGGACTCAGAAAGCGCCGGCTGGCACAGCGTCGTTGCCGGCAGCGCCGGCCTTGCCTTTCCGGACGCCGGATGCCAGGGCACGGATGGCGGCTTCGCGGGAGTTTCCGATGCGCTTGTGCGCGGTCTCCAGCACCGCATCGATGTCCCGCCTGGTCACGGCGCGCTGCAGGGCACGCCAGGTCTTGAAGGAATTCTCCAGCGACCCGGGACGGGATGCGAGCCCCAGCCGCACATAGCGCAGGACCCGCAGCGAGATGGAATTCAGCAGCTCCCCGACCAGCCGGTTGCTCGACAGGTCTGCCATGGCCATGTTCGCCAGGAAGGTCACGCTGATATAGGCGTCCACCGATTCCTCGACGGCCTTGCCGAGCCGCGGCATGAATTGCTCGAATAACGCATCAAGCGCGTCCGCGCGCTCTTCCATCAGCTGCCTGAGCAGAATCGCAAACAGTGCGTCCCGCACCACGTAGATATCCCGCAGGTCCTGGGCATTGGGCTCGGTGACAATGGCGCCGCGCCGCGCGCGGAACTCGACCAGCCGCTCCCGCTCCAGGATGCGCAAGGCCTCGCGCACGGGAGCGCGGCTGACCTCCAGGACCTCGCTGATGTCTTTCTCAAGCAGCCGTTGGCCTGCGTGGATCACGTCGATCGTAATCAGTCCCGCCAGCCGCACCGCAATCTGGTCGGCGACGGATGCCGACCAGTCGCGTCCATGCATAAGCGCCTGCTCGACCGCCAGCGTGACCGGATTCTGCGGTGTTTGCGGCGCAAGCAGCGACTGCAGTTCTGGCGTGTTGGTAGTCTTGAGTCTGCCCATGAGGGGTAAGTCCTTCCGATTATTGGGGAACCGGTCGGGTGTTGCCCTCGATCGGCGCTGCACCGCTCGCAGCGCCCAAGATCTTACCTTACGTGGCGTATCGGGCGGATGGCCGAGGGTGGCATCGCGGTCGGTGCAGGCTAGGCAGTCGTCTTTCGGCGCACTGCGCCGCGCGTGGACCGGCTCTCCTTGGGGCTGCAACCAAATTGCGCGTGATACCAGCGCGAGAATCCGCTCGGCGCGGAAAAGCCGAGCAGGGTCGCCACCTCGGTCAACGGACGATCGCTCTCGATGACATGACGCGCGGCAAGCTCCGTGCGGATGTCGTTGACGATCGACGAGAAGCTTTGTCCCTCGTCCGCCAGCCTGCGCTGGACCGTGCGGCACACCACGCCCAGATGATCCGCCACTTGCTCGATGCTGCAACGTCCGCTGGGCAACAGCAGCAGGACAATGCGCCGCACGTCCTCAAGCATGGTCGCGTGCTGCGACATGACAGACGCGTCGATCAGCTGCTGCGCGTAGCGCGCCATGGCCGGATCGGCGGACGGGTTGCGTGCATCGAGATCGGCCTTCGCGCAGATGATGCAGTTGAAGTCATAGTCGAACTCGACGCAAGGCCCAAAAAACCGTTGGTGCGTACCAAGGTCGCGCGGCGCCGGGTGCTCGAAGCATACGCGCCGCGGCTCCCAGTCGGGCTTGAGAAGCTGGCGTATCAGCCGCACCATTACCCCCAGCGCCAGTTCAACCCTTTGGCGCGTGGGCTGATGCGCGCTGCCAGCGATGACCGCCTCGCGAATAATGACCAGTTCGCCGCACTCCTCTACCGCCAGCGACAGCGCACCGTTGAGCAACGCCTGATAGCGCATCAGCATGCGAAGCGAGTCGCGCAGCGTCGCCTGGTCGCGGATCAGCAATCCTACGGCCCCAAGATTGGACAACAGGCGCGACTCGGCCATGCACAGTCCGAAACTCTCGTTGCCTGACATGGTTGCCGACGCCTGCAGCAGTCGCCCGACACGCTCAACCGGAATCATGAGGTCCGGCTCGCGCAGCACGCCCGGACTCAACCCCGCATCAAGGAGCATCCGCACCGGGTCCAGTCCGGCGGCTCGGGCGACCTCGCTGTAGTTGGTGAGGGCCGCAGCGCGGACAAGTGACGACATTGGCGAGCAGAGTAGAACATTGACATGAAATGATAAATCCCGGTCATGTAGTGTCAAGCGGGAGAAACCCGCTGGATCCAGACTCGCAGGAATCGATCGGCCTGTTCGAAAAATCGGAGACAACGTTCATGATCCAACGCCTCAAAGCGGCACCCGCCGTGGTCCGCGCAACCTCTCTGGGCAATTCGATCCAGGTCGAGCCAGTCACCTGCACGATCGGTGCTGAGCTCAGCAACGTCAACCTCGGCGCGGCTGCCGAAGACGACCAGCTGATGGCGGAAATCCGCGCCCTGCTCCTCAGACATCGCGTGCTGTTCTTCCGCGACCAGGACATCACGCGCGCGCAGCACGTGGCTTTTGCGCGCCGCTTCGGCGAGCTGGAGGACCATCCGGTGGTAGGCAGCCATCCCGATTACCCGGGGCTGGTCCAGATCTACAAAACCCCGGACAGTCCTCCCGACCGCAACGAAAATTCCTGGCATACCGATGCCACCTGGCGCGAGAAGCCACCGCTAGGCTGCGTGCTGCGCTGTATCGAGTGCCCGCCCGTGGGCGGAGACACGATGTGGGTCAACATGGTCGAGGCGTACAACCAGTTGCCCGAGGATATCAAGACGAAGATCGCCACATTGCGCGCGCGCCACGGCATCGAGGCGAGCTTCGGTGCCGCCATGCCGATCGAAAAGCGTCTTGCGCTGAAGGCCCAGTACCCGGACGCCGAGCACCCGGTGGTGCGCACCCATCCCGAAACCGGAGAGAAACTGCTGTTCGTCAATGGAAGCTTTACCACGCACTTCACCAACTACAACGTGCCGGCCAACGTGCGCTTCGGCATCGACAAGGCCCCGGGTGCCGCAAATCTGCTTAGCTACCTGGTCAGCCAGGCCACCATCCCCGAGTACCAGGTGCGTTTTCGCTGGAAGAAAAACAGTGTTGCGTTCTGGGACAACCGTTCGACCCAGCACTACGCAGTGATGGATTACCCCCCGTGCCACCGGAAGATGGAGCGCACCGCCATTATCGGTGACGCGCCTTACTGAAAGATCGACATGACCGGTCGGGCATGCCGCAACGGTAGTCACCCAGCCCAGTTGCGCGGCCGGGTGACTGCCGTATTATTCCGGCTGGTAGTTGATGGACTTCAGCAGCGCGGCCTGTTGCTGGTATGCCTGCTTCAGGTCCGCCATCATCTCTTCCGAGGTGGCGGCATTCCCCTGCTCCATGCCCATATCCCTGACGCGGTTCTGCACTGCGGGCTGCTTGAAATACGCCAGCGTCGCCTCGCGGATTTTTTGCTGGACCGCCGGAGCGACATCCGGGCGCGACCACACGGCGAACCAGCCTGCTTGCGCCAGCTGCGGGTAACCGAGCTCCTTGAACGTCGGCACATCCGCCAATCCGGCAATCCGGCTCGGATAGGCCACGGCAATCGCTCTGATCTTCCCCGCCTTGATCAGCGGCATTGAGGTAGTCACCCCATCGAACATCAGCGGCACATGGCCGCCCATCAGGTCGTTCAATGCCGGAGGAGAGCCCTTGTAGCCAACATGCCGCATTTGCACCTGGGTAAGCTGGCCGAGCAGTATGCCCGAGGTGTGGCCCCTCAATCCCGCAGCGTAGGAAGCGAAAACCAGGCCGTCCTTCTGCGATTTGCCGTAGTCCACCAACTGCTTCAGGTTAGAGACCGGCACATCCTTGTTGGCAACCAGCACCAACCCCGTGCGGCTGACCTGGGCCAGGGGCTTCAGGTCGGCAAAGGGCTTGTAATGGACCTTGTAGGCCAACGGCGCTTCGCTGACGACGCCGCCCTGGATGACCAGAAGGGTATGACCGTCCTTGCCGGTGGCCTGCAAATCGGTGATCGCCAGCGCGCCGGCGGCACCAGGCTTGTTTTCCACGATAACCGGCTTGCTCCATGCCTTCTGCAGGCCTTCCGCCAGCAGCCGCGCCAAGGCGTCGGCGCTGCCGCCGGCAGGCCCCGCCACCACCAGGCGGATCGGCTTGCTTGGCCAATCCTCCTGGGCCTGGGCCACGGGCACTCCACCGACGACACCAACTCCGATCGCCAAGGCGTATCCGCGCCACCATAGGTTATTGGTTCGCTTCCTCATGTCTGTACCTCTTGATTGCCGTCTTTTCTCCATTCTCGGATCGCCCTGCGTCAACCGGCTTGACCGATCACGCCAAGTTGTTGTCGATTCGCGCAAACAGAGGGAAAACCCTGCTCGCGGTATCGGCCACACGGCAATTGAGGTCTCGAGGGTCCACGGCAGCAAGGCGAAAGAACGGGCCGCATACCGTCGCGGGTCCCGCCTTCGCCATCACATGTTGGGTCCGGGATGCCCGGCCGTCAGTTCCCCCAAGGGCTCTTTACATGCATTCGGCCTTGCGCAGGAAGCCCTGGTGGCCACCGTTACGATTGGGTGCGAAGCCATTCTTCTGAAGCGTCTCTTCCACCGTGTCGTAGAAGACCCCAAGCTGCAAGATCTCGCGGGTCTGCTGCGCCGTCGCGATGGGGCGGCCAAATTCGCCGGCGATACGCACCAGTTGCTTGATCTGCTCGACGGTGCTCATCTTTCCCGTGCGGGTCTGGTTCCAGAGCACGTCCTCGATGCCACACCGCACATGCAGGCCCAAGGCCATGCCAATCATGTTGATGGGAAGCACATTCAGCACCGAACTCTCCACCGTTACCACGGCTCCGTCCGGCACAGCGCGCAGGATGTTTGCCAGGTTGTAGATGTTCGCCTGATCCATGCCGCCGCTGATCGCCACCCAGTTCATCACCAGCGGGCCCTTGTAGACGCCGCGGCGGATCATCCGCTCAATCGTTTCAAAGCTGTTGATGTTGTAGCATTGAAACTCACTCTGGATCCCCGCGGCTGTCAGACGCCGAACGTGCTCCTCGAACCAGCTGGGATTCGAGGGCACGACCATGTCCTTGTAGGTATCGTAGAGGTGCGCGAACCCTCGCGACAGTCCCTTGAAATCATCCACACCGGCATGCTCCGTCACATTCATCTGCGAGGTGTTGACGGTCACCGTCACCTGGTCGGGCTTAGGATCGAGTTCGGCCAGCATATGCCGCGTGTCATCGCTAAGCCATTTGGCGCCTTGGCCCTCTTCAGGCGCGAAGCTGATAGAGCCGCCCACCTGGATGACCATTTCCGGACAGGCCTTGCGCACGCCGGCGATCAGCTCATTGAACTTGGACAGGCGCTTGCTGCCCTTGCCGTCCTCTTCGCGCACGTGCAGATGCAGCACTCTCGCACCGGCTTCGTAGCAATCCACCGCCTTCTGGATCTGGTCCGCCATGGTGACAGGGATATCTTCCGGGAAGTCTGACGGGATCCAGCCCGGCGCATAGGGAGCGGCGGTGATGATCAGAGGCTGCTGGTTCTCGGGATACAGGTGGCCGTCAAGGAAGTTCATGTTGATGGATCTCCGGGTTGAGATGTGAATCTTGAGAAGGTCGAACTGGATGAGACGGCTGCTTCGTGCCGTCAAATCACGAAAATGGACGAGCCGGTGGTCTTCCGCGACTCCAGGTCCCGGTGTGCCTGCACGGCATCCTCCAGGGCATAGCGCTGATTGATCCCGATGCGGATGCGGCCAGCCGCCACGTGGCCGAACAGCTCGCCGACCAGTTCCGCCTTTTCGGCAGGATCGGCGATATAGTCGGCCAGGCCCGGGCGCGTCAGGAAGGCCGAGCCTTTGCGGGCCAGGATTGCCGGATCGAACCCGGTGACCGGGCCGGAGGCGAAACCCACGCACACCAGCAGGCCGCGGCGCTTGAGGGAGTCCAGCGAGGACATGAAGGTGTCCTTGCCCACGCTATCGAAGACCACGTTCACGCCCACGCCGTCGGTCAGTTCCCGCACGCGCCCGGCCACGTCCTCATGGCTGTAGTTGATGGTGTGGTCACAGCCGTGGGCGCGCGCCACTTCGGCCTTGGCATCGGTGGAAACCGTGCCGATCACCGTCAGCCCCAACAATTTGGCCCACTGCGAAACAATCAGGCCAACACCACCTGCCGCGGCATGCAGCAGGATGGAGTCGCCCGCCTTGAAGGGGTAGATCCGGCGCATCAGGTAGGCCGCCGACAAGCCGCGCATGGTCATGGCCGCCGCGACTTCGCAACTGATTGCCTGCGGCAGCCTGATCAGCGGATCGGCAGAGATCAGCCGCTCCGTGCTGTAGGCGCCCAGCGTGTTGGTGAAGCCCGTATAGGTCACACGGTCGCCGACCGCCAGATGGGCCACGCCGGCACCGACGGCCTCGATCACGCCAGCGGCCTCGTTGCCGATGCCGCTGGGCAGCGGCACCTTGTACGTGCCGCTGCGGAAGTAGGTATCGGCAAAGTTCAGGCCTGCCGCCACGTGGCGAACGCGGACCTCCCCCGCTCCGGGCTCGCCAACGCTGCCGTCCTCAAGACGAAGGACGTCGGGTCCGCCGGTTTCATGGAACTTAACGATTTTCGCCATGCCGTCTCCTGTTCTCTATCGAATATGACCGTTCACCTGCGGATCGCCGCTTGAGCTCGCCGAAGGACAAACCGGTTTGGTGATGCAGTGGATGGGTTGATGTCCGAGTGTGTTTCGCGACGATCGAATCATCTGGCAGGGCGCAACGTTCCGCTTTACCTGGCACGCCTTGGACTTTCCTTCTTATGACAAGGATTCGCTGGTGCAGGCGCACTGGATCGTTGACGGCCGGCTGCCATCATGGCGGGCAATGGGCCGCTGGGCAGGCCGCAATGACGGGGCGCCAGCCCTATTCGTCGACCCTGATCCCTGCGTCGTTGGCGATCCTCGACCAGACTTGCAGATCGCTCCGGACGATCTCGCCCAGCTGCGCGGAGGTCTTTACCGGCGGCGGCTCGAAGTTCAGTTTCTTCATCAGCGCCGCGATCTCCGGCAATGCCTGCACCTTGTTGGCCTCATCGGACAGCCGCTTCACGATTGCCGGACTGGTTCCGGCCGGGGCGAACATGCCGAACCATCCCACCGTGTTGAACTTGTAGCCCTGTTCACTCATGGTCTTGACGTCGGCAAGCTGTGGCGAGCGCACGTTGCCGACGATGGCAATGCCACGCACCTTCCCGGAACGCAGGAACGGAACCGCCACGCTGGGATCGGTCCAGCCGATCTTCAGCACCCCTGAGGAAAGCTCGGTGAGCAGTTGACTTGTTGTCCGATATGCGACGTGCTCGGTCTTCATGCCGGTCTGCTTCTTCAGCCATTCCATGGTCAAGTGCGCGGACGAGCCGGTGGCCCAGCTGCCATAGCTGTACTTGTCCGGATTCGCCTTCACCAGCTCGATGAGTCCTGGCAAGTCGTGCACCGGCAGATCTGGGCTCACCAGCAGCAACACCCCACCCGCGGCTGTCTGCGCGATCGGCATGAGGCTCTTTCTTGCCTCCTGGGATATGGACTTCATGACGGCAGGCGCAACCACCATGTTGGATGCCGTCGTGTAGAGAATCGTGTAGCCGTCCGGCGCCGCCTTGAGAACGGCATTGGTCCCGATCACCCCGCTGCCGCCCGGCCGGTTCTCCACGACCACGGCCTGCTTCAGCGATTCGGAAAGGCGCTGCGCCATGGCCCGCGCCAGCGCGTCGGTTCCCGAGCCGGGAGACGACGGAACGATCATTTGAATCGGGCGTGCGGGCCAGGCTTCCTGTGCCTGCAGCGGCCCTGGCGCGCACAGGGCAATGATTGCCTCCGCGCACAATGTGATGGCGAGCAGCTTGTTCAGTGATGACATCGTCGTCCCCATGTTCTCTCGACTATTTCCCAGCCTGAAAAGTGCTGCCAGCCCCACCACTGTGCGGCAAGCAATTGCTACCGGCTCAGGCTATCGTGCGCAAATCATAGCAGTCGACATTTTTATTGTCGACATGAATATATTTGGCTGGTCGTGAGGTTGCCGGGAATCGATTCAGTCCGGCTTCTTGCCCGTTGGCGCCGTGCCCTCCGTCGCGGGCGCCTCGAAGGCATCGAACAAATGATCGGGGGCGCTGGTGTTGTGACGCGACCGGACCGTACGGCCGAATCGCACCGCGGTCGCCTGCATTGAAGTGACTGCCATCACCGGCTTCCTGATGGCCTCGCCAGCCGGCCCGGTCGTCCAGGTGACCTCGCTCGCGTCTGCGTTGTCGTCGGCAACGTACATGGAGCGCAGCATCGCGAACGGGCGCTTGGCGTCATAGGCCGGCAGGAACCGGACATCGAGCGCCGTACGCATGTCGCTGATTTCAGTGATGGTGACCGTTGCCTGGCCTCCGCCAGTGAAATGCAGCCTGAAAGCCAAGGGCTGCGGCTCGATTTCTATCCGAGCGATGTTGACCACCGGGCGCCCTTCCTGCTCTATCGGCCCCAGCAGGAACGAAGAGCCATAGGCATTGACACCCAGATGACGGGCCGGCAACGGTTTCGCCCGCCAGTAGCCATCGGCGGGATAGAGCACCAGGACCTCGGCACGGGTCCGGCCGGATTTCCGGAACACCTGGATCAGGTGAAAACCGGCATCGGCCCTGCCCGCTACCGTGACCGGCACCCGATGTGGCCGCCAGAAGCTGGCGAACGTGATGCCGACAATGGCAATATTCCTGCCGTCGTAAAGGGTGACCGTGCGCGGCACGAAGACATGGCGGGGATCAGTCGGGTGAGGCGTCTTGCCGAAGTTGCACCCGGAGAAATCCGGCGCGGAGCTGTCAATGCGGATGGCGTTGACGTAGGGGGGATGCAATGCCTGGATGCGGAAGCTGCCAACCGCGGCGGCGGACAGGGCGAACGAGACATTGTCTTCTTCCGCGCATGGGCCTGGCGTGCTGAAATTCTCGACCTCCACGGCCAGCCGCTGCGCGCAAGCCGGCACGGAAAGCAGCGCCAGGCACAGGGCCGCGACAAGGCGCGTTGCGCGCATGCCAGGCTCCGTGAACGGGAATGAGGCGGGATCCGATTCCCGCCTCCGTGAGCCTGTTCCTACTTGGTCCTGGGCGGCACGATCGCAGTGCCGGCGTCGGTGGTGCGCTCGTGCTGCATGGTCGGCATCATGTTGCTGTTCAGGTGGAACATGACCCAGAGCGAACCCGTCAGCGTGATCACCACCAGCACCAGCGTGAACATCAGCGACAGCATGTTCCAGCCGCCCTCCGACCGCGCGTTCATGTGCAGGAAGTAGATCATGTGCACCACGATCTGCACGGCGCCGATCAGCAGGATGACGATGGCGGTGGTGGACGACTTGTCGAACACCTTTCCCATGACCAGCCAGAACGGGATCGCGGTCAGGAAGACGGACAGCACGAAGCCCGTCAGGTAACCGCCCAGCGTGGCGTGCGGCCCCACTTCCTCGTCATGCCCGTGGCTGTGTCCGTGGCTGTCCAGCGTTTCGTCGTGCGCGCTCATGGCAACGCTCCCATCAGGTAGACGAAGGTAAAGACGCCGATCCAGACGACGTCGAGAAAGTGCCAGAACATCGACAGGCACATCAGCCTGCGCTTGTTGGCCGTGATCAGCCCGTGCTGCGCCACCTGGGTCATCAGCACGACCAGCCAGATGATGCCGCACGTGACGTGCAGCCCGTGGGTGCCGACCAGCGCGAAGAACGAGGTCAGGAACGCGCTGCGCTGCGGCCCTGCGCCCTCATTGATCAGGTGCGCGAACTCATAAAGCTCGACCGCCAGGAACCCCGCGCCGAAGACCCCCGTGATGGCCAGCCAGATCTGGGTTCCGG
Source organism: Cupriavidus sp. FW305-46 (assembly GCF_058787075.1). Lineage (NCBI taxonomy): Bacteria > Pseudomonadati > Pseudomonadota > Betaproteobacteria > Burkholderiales > Burkholderiaceae > Cupriavidus > Cupriavidus sp. FW305-46. Next base: position 79,427 of record NZ_JBYSZI010000015.1, on the reverse strand, counting down.
CGATGCGGTTCTGCTGCATCTGCAGCATGGCAAAGCCGTAGGTAATCGACGACAACAGCAGGAACGAGGTGTTCAGTGCCACCAGCGGCAGCTCGAACAGCTCTGCCCCGCTCGGTCCCCCCGCATACTCCCGGCCCAGCACGCCATACGCGGCGAACAGGCACGCGAATATCAGGCAGTCGCTCATCAGGTAAAGCCAGAACCCCAGCAGCGTCCCGTTCTGCGGGTGATGGTCTTCGGGCAGGTAGAACTGGTAGCCCCCCGGCGGGGCCGCGTCAGCGGTGCCGGTGCCGCTCACATGGTTGGGAAAGGTCGTGTCAGCCATGGCCAGCCATCCGCTGTGTGCGCGCCGCTTCGGTCTGGACCACCAGGTCCGCCGGGAGGTAATAGTCGCGCTGGTAGTTGAACGTATGGATGATCGCGCCGATGATCGTTGCCGCGAACGATGCCGCCGCCAGCCACCAGATGTGCCAGATCAACGCGAAACCGCAGAGCGTGGACAGTCCCGCGAGCACGATCCCGGCCGCGGTGTTCTTCGGCATGTGGATCGGAATAAAGCCCTGCTGCGGCCGCGCGTAGCCGTTCTGCTTCATGTGCCACCAGGCGTCGGTGTCGTGCACCACCGGCGTAAAGGCGAAGTTGTACTGCGGCGGCGGGGACGACGTCGACCATTCGAGCGTGCGGCCGTTCCACGGATCGCCGGTCAGGTCGCGCAGCGCCTCGCGGTGGATGAAGCTGACTACCAGCTGGACCAGGAAGCAGGCAATGCCGATGGCGATCAGCAAGGCGCCGAACGCAGCCAGCTGGAACCAGACCTGGTGGGTTGCGTCCTCGAAATGGCTCATGCGCCGGGTCACGCCATGCAGCCCCAGCCAGTACAGCGGCATGAACGCGAAGTAGAAGCCGACCAGCCAGAACCAGAACGATGCCTTGCCCCAGGACGAGACCAGGCGATAGCCGAATGCCTTCGGGAACCAGTAAGTAATGCCTGCCATCAGGCCGAACAGCACACCGCCGATGATCACGTTGTGGAAATGCGCGATCAGGAACAGGCTGTTGTGCAAGGAGAAGTCAGCCGGCGGCACCGCCAGCAGCACGCCGGTCATGCCGCCGATCACGAACGTGACCATGAAGCCGATGGTCCAGAGCATGGGGGGCTCGAAGCGGATCTTGCCGTGGTACATCGTGAACAGCCAGTTGAAGATCTTGGCACCGGTGGGGATCGATATGATCATGGTGGTGATGCCGAAGAACGAATTGACGCTGGCACCCGATCCCATCGTGAAGAAATGGTGCAACCAGACCAGGTACGACAGCACGGTGATCACCACCGTGGCGTAGACCATCGACGCGTACCCGAACAGGCGCTTGCGGCAGAACGTGGCGACCACTTCCGAGAACACCCCGAACACGGGCAGCACAAGGATGTACACCTCCGGATGGCCCCATATCCAGATCAGGTTCACGTACATCATGGCGCTGCCGCCCAGCTCGGTGGTGAAGAAGTTGGTGCCGACGTAGCGGTCCAGCGCAAGCAGCGCCAGCGCCGCGGTCAGCACCGGGAACGCGGCGATGATCAGCACGTTGGTGCACAGCGCGGTCCAGGTGAAGATCGGCATGCGCATCAGCGTCATGCCGGGCGCCCGCATCTTGACGATGGTCACCAGCAGGTTGATCCCGGATAGCAGCGTCCCTACCCCGGCCACCTGCAGCGCCCAGATGTAGTAGTCGACGCCGACGTCAGGGCTGTGGATGATGCCGGACAACGGCGGATAGGCCAGCCAGCCGGTGCGCGCGAACTCGCCCACGAACAGCGACATCATGACCAGGATGGCACCGCCCGTGGTCATCCAGAAGCTGAAGTTGTTCAGGAACGGGAAGGCCACGTCGCGCGCGCCGATCTGCAGCGGCATGACGAAGTTCATCAACCCCGTGACCAGCGGCATGGCAACGAAGAAGATCATGATCACGCCGTGGGCGGTAAAGATCTGGTCGTAGTGGTGCGGCGGCAGGTAGCCAAGGTTGTCGCCGAACGCGATGGCCTGCTGGATGCGCATCATGATCGCATCGGCAAAGCCCCGCAGCAGCATCACGATGCCCAGGATCACATACATGATGCCGATCTTCTTGTGGTCGATGCTGGTGAACCATTCCCGCCACAGGTAGCCCCAGAGGCGATAGTAGGTGAGCGCCGCGACGATTGCGCCCCCGCCGATCACCACCACGATGAAGGTGCCGAGCAGGATGGGATCGTGCAGCGGGAGGGCCTCCCACGAAAGCCGGCCGAAGATCAAATTGGCGAGTTCCGAGCGCTCGGGCATGTTTGTCACCTGGGGCCTGAATTAACCAACCATGGCCGATGGGGCTGGCCAGTACCGCGAGGGAAGATCCGGATCCGCACCCTACTGCAGCAGCACCCGGCCGTCATTGCGCGCGGACTCCGACGCGAACACGGGCGCTGTGGCCGCGGTGTTGCGCGCCGTGCAGATGCCGGCGAACGGGTCGAATTTGCCGCGGCTGCGGTCAAGCGCCATGGTGTCTGCCATGCACCGCCCGCCGCCCACACAACGGTTCAGGATCAGGTCGTAGAGGCCTGGCGCCACGCTGGCATAGCGTTGCACCGCGTCGCGCTCGCTGGGCTGCGCGAGCTTGAGGTACATATCCGTGGACAGGCCATGGCCCGATGACTTGACCTGCTGGATCCAGCGCTCGAAGTCCTGGTTGGACAGCCCATGGAACTTGAAACGCATGTGGGAGAAGCCCGCACCGCTGTAGTTGGCGGAGAAGCCTTCATACACGCCGGACTTGTTGATCACGGCATGCAGCTTGGTTTCCATGCCGGGCATGGCGTAGACCATGCCCGCCAGCGACGGGACGAAGAATGCGTTCATCACCGAGGTGGCGGTGATGCGGAAAGCGATGGGCCGGTCGACCGGCGCCGCCAGCTCGTTGACGGTGGCGATGCCCTGCTCGGGATACAGGAACAGCCACTTCCAGTCCATTGCCACCACCTCCACCGTCAGCGGCTTCACGTCCGCCGGAACCGGCCGGCCTGCGTCGATCCGCGTCAGCGGCCGGTACGGATCGAGCTGGTGGGTGCTGACCCAGGTCACGGCGCCCAGCGCGATGATGATCAGCAGCGGCGCGGCCCAGATCGCCAGCTCGAGCACCGTGGAATGATCCCAGTCGGGGTTGTAGGGCGCGTCGGTCGCGCTTTCCCGATAGCGCCACGCAAACAGCAGCGTGAGGATGATCACCGGAACGATGATCAGCAACATCAGGCAGGTGGCGATGATGATCAGGTCGCGCTGGCGCAGGGCCATGTCGCCGGATGGCGCAAGCAGCACTGCGTTACAACCGGCCAGGCACGCCAGCATGACTGCGGCGGCGCATCGCAGCAGTAGTCTTCCCTGCACACGTCTTGGCGGCACTACAGAGTCGAAGCGGCCCATAGTCTCGGAAGTGGCGTCTGAGGAATATCGGCAAACTGCCGGCGAACTCACCTTTCGTTTTTCTAAGGCAGTTTAGGCGCTATTCTTGTCAGTGCGAGACTTAAGAGCCAATTTCATCGGAATGGGGTCGGCTCCATGTGCAGTATCGACGCACTCCTGCCAGAAGGAGACTTGACGATGGCCAGCCTCACCCACCAGCATCGCGCATCGCCGACTGCACCTCCGGCACCCGGCCACCACCAGGTGGCGCCTGCCGAGATCGCCACCGGGGTGGTGATCGGTCGGGCCTCCGAGTACTTCGACTTCTTCGTGTACGGCATCGCCTCCGTGCTTGTCTTCCCGGCGGTCTACTTCCCGTTTGCAAGCGAGCTGGCGGGGTTGCTCTTCAGTTTCACGATCTTCTCGTTTGCGTTTATCGGACGCCCGTTCGGCACCGCGCTGTTCATGCGCATCCAGCGGCGCTGGGGCCGCGGCATCAAGCTGACGGCGTCGCTGTTCCTGCTCGGCACGGCCACGGTGGGGATTGCGTTCCTGCCGTCCTACGCCTCGATCGGGGCCGCGTCGATCTACCTGCTGGCGCTGTTCCGCTTCCTGCAGGGCATTGCGTTCGGCGGGTCGTGGGACGGGCTGCCGTCGCTGCTGGCGCTCAACACGCCGGAGGACAAGCGCGGCTGGTATGCGATGGTGGGCCAGCTCGGCGCACCCACCGGGTTTATCGTCGCCAGTTCGCTGTACCTGTTCCTGCATGCCAGCCTGACCCCGCCTGAATTCATCGAGTGGGGCTGGCGCTATCCGTTCTACGTGGCCTTCGCCATCAACGTCGTGGCACTGTTTGCACGGCTGCGCCTGGTGGTGACCCATGAGTACACGCAGCTGCTCGAGGAAGACGAGCTGGAGCCGATCAGCACCTTGCAGATGGTGAACGCGCAAGGCTTCAACATCTTCCTGGGGGCCTTTGCTGCGCTGGCCAGCTATGCGCTGTTCCACCTGGTCACGGTGTTCCCGCTCTCCTGGGTAATCCTGCACCGCACCCAGAGCATCTCCGACGTGCTGGCCGTGCAGATCGTGGGCGGCTTCATCGCGTTCATCGGCACGCTGCTATCCGGCTGGATCGCGGACCGCATCGGCCGGCGCACCACGCTGTCGGCAATGGCCGTGCTGATCGGCATCTTCAGCCTGGCAACGCCGTGGCTGCTCGGTGGCGGCGCGACCGGCCAGGACATCTTCATCCTGGTCGGCTTCGGCTTGCTGGGCCTGTCGTACGGACAGGCTGCCGGCGTGGTGACGTCGAACTTCGAACGCCGCTTCCGCTACACCGGCGCCGCGCTGACCACCGACTTCGGCTGGCTGTTCGGCGCCGCCTTTGCGCCGCTGGTGGCGCTGGGCCTGTCTTCGCTGTTCGGCCTGGCGGCGGTCAGCCTCTACCTGCTGTCTGGCGTGATCGGCACGCTGGCCGCCTTGCGCATCAGCCGGGCGCTCGGGACGCCTGACATGTGACAGCGGTCATGGCCTGCGCAAGGCCATGACGATTCCCCTGCGACGGGCGGGCTGATTCGCCGCCCGATTTCCTCGTGCGCTTCCTTGCTTGCTGGCCCCTGCCCGGCTGCCTGACCCTTGGCGCCCGGCGCCCCGGCGCCGCATATGGCGGATAATGCGCTATTTGCAAGCACCTCCCTCCCATGCCCGCAAGCAGCAACACCACTGGACGCATCGACTGGACAACGCTGTTCCTGCTTACCTTCCCGCCACTGAGCTGGGCCGGCAATGCCATCGTCGGCCGCCTGGCCGCCGGCACTGTGCCGCCCATCACCCTGAACTCTGTGCGCTGGGTGCTGGCAGGGCTGCTGCTGGCACCCTTTGCCTGGCGCGGCGTGATCGAGCACCGCGCGGCACTGCGCCGGCACGCCGGCGTGATCACCGCCCTGGGCGTGCTTTCGATCGCCAGCTATAACGCCCTGCAGTACCTGGCGCTGACCACCTCGACCCCGATCAACGTGACGCTGATCGGCGCATCCACGCCGCTGTTTCTGATCGTGATCGGCGCGATCTGTTTTGGCGAACGGGTGAAGCCATGGCATGTCGCCGGGGCGCTGCTGTGCATGGTCGGCGTGACCTTCGTCCTGGTACGCGGCGAGCTGGGCCGGCTCGCCCAGCTGGACCTGGTTGCCGGCGACCTGTTCATGCTGGCCGCCACCATCGCCTGGAGCGGCTATACCTGGCTGCTGCGCAAGCAGCGCCCCGCCATGCCGCTGCCGGTGCTGCTGTTCGCGCAGATCGTCACCGGCGTACTGGCAAGCGCTCCCGTGACGGCATGGGAGCTGATGACGCTGGACCAGCCGCTGCAATGGAACGGCAAGGTCGCCGCCATCCTGCTCTATGTAGCGACCATTCCCTCGCTGCTCGCCTACTTTGCCTGGGACCGCGCCATCGCCCGCGCGGGCGCGCAGTTGCCGGTGTTCTTTATCACCCTGACGCCGGTGTTCGCCGCCCTGCTGTCCACGCTGCTGCTGGGCGACTGGCCCCGCTGGTACCACGCCGTGGGACTGGCCGCGATCGCGGCGGGGATCTGGCTGGCGCAGCGGCGTTGAGGGGGGCGGCCGGTCCACGCCAGCGAACAGGCACGCCCCGGGCGTTTCAATCCTGAATCAGTCTTGCCGCGTCTGCACTAGCCTGTTTGCAGGATGGGCTCGCGCACCGTGGTGCACTACCCTCGCAGTAGAGCTCACGCCACTGAAACCGGGGGGAATCATGGGTGAACAGAGTCCGCGCGGGCGACATGCGTCGGCTGACCTTGCACTATGCGAGGCGCCAGCAGAAGACATCGAAGCTGGATCAGCGCCACCGCGGCGCACACACAGCACAACGCCCGCTGTGCATCCCGGGACTTCCGGCCTGTACGTCATGGCTGGCCGCCAGGAGCCTCCTGCCGCAATGAGCCGGCCCACGGGTGCGGACGATCCGATGCTGGGCTGCCTGCTGTTGCTGAACCGGGCCCTGCAACGGACGGTGCCTTCAGCGGTCCTGCTGGAAGGACTGCCGCTGGATGGACAGGCCCTGACGTTGCCGATGCTCTGCGCCGCAGCGGCGCGCGCCGGCTTGTCGGCCCGGCTGGCGGAGCGCGACCTCGACGATATCCCGGATACCTCGATACCGGCAATCCTGTTGCTGGACAAGAACAAGCCGTGCGTACTGCTGCAGCGCTGCGAGCACGGACGGTTTCTCGTCGCCCTGCCAGGCTGGGGCGGTGGGGTGCAGGAAGTCAGCCGCGAGGAACTGCTGGCCCAGTACAGAGGGCACGCCGTCTTCGCGCAGCCCGTGCTGCAAGCGGACGTGTCAGCCGATACGGAGCCGGCACAGCCGTGCCCGTGGCCCGACGACGCGATGCGGCCATCATGGCGGCGCCGTTGCGAGCGGCTGCTTGCCTCGACGCTCAGGGCACTATGCCTGCGGGGCAGGCTTCCGGCTGAAGATGTCGCCCGCGCTGGTGGCTAGTCAGTGTCCGGCCAGATAGGCGCGGCTTTGATGACGCATCAGGACGCCGGCGCTGCCGATGTGTTGCCCGAACTGCTCTGCCAGATCCCCACCGACAGGTCGCGTTGAGCGGCCACCGCTCGTCATAGCGGTGACCGACATCCTCGGTCAACCCGGCCGGGGCCATCCGCGATCCGCGCTGTCCCGGTATGCAAAAGGTCAAGCCGAACGGGCTGCACGCAGTCGTTCACCATGCCAGGCGTCTTGAGCAAACAAAAGGAGGCAGGACAATTTTCCCTGCCTCCGCACAAGCGCGCGCCTGCCCCCCCGGCACAGACGCGCGCCCCCATTCAACCAGCTTATTTGACGCAGGCGAGGTTGACGGCGAGGCCTCCCCATTCGGTGGCCTGGTTGTTGTCGACCTGTACCTGCAGCTTGTCGTTGTGGTTGACGATGCCGGCCGGCACCTCCTCACTGCAGTTCTGCAGGCCGTTGGTGACTTTGCAGCTCAGATCGTTGAGGGGCGCGATGGTCGCTGACGCGCCGGACCCTGACACCTTGTACACCGAAATGTCCAGCGTTCCCCTGACCTTGCCGAGTGTGCTGGCAGTGAGCGTGACCTTGGTGCAATCGTAGGGGATCACGACACCGAAGTCCGTCGGCAAAGGCACCGCCCCGCCGGCGCCGGTCATGGCATAGCGGCCGCGGCTGAGCGTTTCTGGCACGTTGAAGTTGCCGTTGTAGACGGTGCCTGTCCCTGCGGTCACGCCCGAGGTCGGCCACTTGCCGCCCGCCTTGGGACCGTACAGCGTCGAGGTCGTGGTGTCGAAATAGAAGTCGCCATCGACGCCGATGTCGTCGGTCGGCGCACCGCTGCCATACAGGATGTGGCCGCCGTTGCCTGCAGTGCCGCCACCGGTGCCGCCGGTGCCGCCGCTGCCGCCCGGCTGGGTGACCAGCGAGACCCCTGCCGGCCACACGTCATTGGCCTTGGGGCCGTACAGCGTCCAGGTGTTGGTGTCGAGGTAGTAGTCGCCATTGTTGCCGACGCTGTTGGCTGGCGCGCCCGCGCCCGTCAGGACGACGCCGCCGCCGGTGCCCGACCCGGTGCCGCCCCCCATCGGGACACCCGGCGGCCACGTGCCGTTTGCCTTGGGCCCGAACAGGGTCGAGGTGGTGGTATTGATGTAGTAGTCGCCATTGTTGCCGACGCTGTCGGTCGGATCGACCGAGCCGGACAGGATGGTGTTCCCGGCCGAGCCGGTATTGCCGGTACCCGCTATCGAAATCCCTGCCGGCCACACGCCGTTTGCCTTGGGCCCGAACAGCATCCAGGTCACGGTATTCAGGTAGAAATCCCCGTCCTTACCGATCTCGGGCCCCGGATCGGTGGTACCCGACAGCATGACGCTGCTGCTGCCCGCGGTCTCCGTTGTTGGCGACGTTGGTGACGTTGGCGTTGACGTTCCGGTGCCTGGTGCCGTGGTGGCGGCAGTGGTAGACGTCGAGTCGCCCCCGCCTCCCCCGCAACCTGCGACCGTGATGACGAGACAGGCGAGCGGCAAGGCCGCCAGCTTCATGTGGATGCGTTTCATGGATGGACCCCCTTTCCTTGGCCTATTAAGCACGCGAAATTCGATGGCTTTGGCCGCGCCAGCGATGAGGTCAATCTAGCTGGCGGAATTGGAATGGAAAATCGGCTCTATGGACGAGTCGCGGTTATACGGAATGCCGCACCGCGCGCGGATGAAAATGCGCCGCGCCACCGGCGCGCGGGATAATGTCGGAGCCCGCGGCACTGGTCACGGGTACTGTCGCCGCGGGACTGCGGAATTCCCTTGAAGCCTTGCAGGACAAGGCATCGCCAGCCATGGGAATTCGTTTGCGGAGGCTCCGGCAGGCACGGCGGACACGGATATCCAACGCCCCGAATCATGCGGTCAAGCCCCACTGGAGGGGAATGCTGGCGCGAGCCGAACGGCTTAGCGAGGAAGTATTAGGCAGGCCGCCAGAGCGGCCGGAAAAAGTATGTATAGGAGATGAAACGTCTCGGGCAACATCAAATTCATGATGAAAACAGGCCACCGGCCGATCCAGGACGATCTCGGTTGATCAAGGGCACGATCACGCGGCAGGGCTCACGTCAAAGCCGACAGCAGGATATCCTGCACCCCCTCGCCGTCACGCGAGGCCTGACGCTCGTAGGTTCCGTCCGGCGCCATCTGCCAGGTGTCACGCCGGTCTGCCAGGTACGGTTTCAGCCCTTCCGCGATAACGCGCTCCTTCAACCCGGCATCAAGGATGGGAAAGCAGATCTCGATCCGCCGGGACAGGCTTCGCTCCATCCATTCACCGCTGGACAGCATGACCTTTTCCGCCCCGCCATCGTGAAAATAAAAGATGCGCGAGTGCTCGAGAAACCGGCCCATGACGGATTTCACCGTAATGTTCTCCGACAGGCCGGCAACGCCGGGGCGCAGCGCACAGGCGCCCCGGATGATCAGGTCGATACGGACACCGTCGCGTGAGGCGTCGTACAGCGCCTGAATCAGGTCGGGTTCCAGCAGCGCATTCATCTTGACCACGATCCATCCCTTGCGGCCGGCCCTGGCGTGCCCGGCTTCGCACCGGATCGCTTCAAGCAACGCCTGCTTCATGGTGAAGGGCGATTGCCAGATATGGGTCATGCTATGGGTCTGGCCGCGGCCGGTCAGCTGGCTGAACACTTGCGCCACATCCTGCGTCAGCGACTCACTGCAGGTGAGCAAGCCAAAATCCGTGTAGGTGCGCGTGGTCTGGTGGTGATAGTTCCCGGTTCCGAGATGCACATAGCGGCGGAGCTTCGCGCCCTCGCGCCGCAATACCATGACCATCTTGGCGTGCGCCTTGAAACCGACGACCCCATAGATGACATGCGCGCCGACTTCCTCCAGTTGCGTCGCCCAACCGATATTGGCCTCTTCATCGAAGCGCGCCAGCAGTTCCACCACGACGGTGACTTCCTTGCCGTTGCGCGCGGCCTCGATCAGTGCCGAGAGCAGGACCGAGTCGTGCCCGGCCCGATATACCGTCTGGCTGATTGCCACCACATCGGGGTCCTGTGCCGCCTGCCTGACAAAGTCCACCACCGGAGTGAACGACTGGAACGGGTGATGCAGCAGGATGTCGCCCTCGCGAATGGCGCGGAAGATATCGGATTGCTCGTGCAGCACCTTCGGCAGGCCGGCCCGGAAAGGCAGGTACTTCAGTTCGGGCCGGTCCACCTGGTCCGGCACCTGCATCAGGCGAACCAGGTTGACCGGTCCGTTGACGGAGAACACCTCGCTTGCCGCCAGGCCGAACTGCTGCTGCAGGAACCCAGTCATTGCCGGCGTGCAGTTGTCAGCCACCTCCAGCCGGACCGCGTCACCATAATGACGGTGCGGCAGTTCGCCTTGCAGCGCCTCGCGCAGGTTCTTGACCTCTTCCTCGTCCACGAACAGCTCGCTGTTGCGGGTCACGCGGAACTGGTAGCAGCCGCGCACCGTCATGCCACTGAACAGCTCGCCGACGTGGGCATGCAGGATGGAAGACAGGAACACAAAGCCATGCTCGCATCCGGCAGTCTCCGGCGGCAAGACGATGACCCGCGGCAGCGCTCGCGGCGCCTGCACGATGGCATAGCCGGAGTTGCGCCCGAACGCATCCTTGCCCTCGAGTTCAACGGCGAAGTTCAGGCTCTTGTTGAGCACCCGTGGAAACGGATGCGCCGGGTCCAGCCCGATCGGCGTCAGGACCGGCATCAGCTCGGCGAAGAAGAACTCCCGGATCCATTCCGCCTGCGCGGGGTTCCACGTGGGCCGCCGCAAGAAGCGGATCTGCTGCTCGGACATGGCCGGGATCAGCATGTCATTGAACAGCCGGTACTGCTGGTCGATCAGCTCCCGGACCCGCTGGTTGACCCTGGCATAGACCGCCTGCGGCGTCAGCCCGTCCGGGCCCGCCACCGGGGATTGAAGCAAGCACTGCTCCTTCAGGCCTGCGACGCGGATCTCGTAGAACTCATCCAGGTTGCTGCTGAAGGTGCACAGGGCACGCAGCCGCTCCAGCAGTGGCACCGCGGGATCGGCGGCCTGCTGCAGCACGCGGCCGAAGAACTCCAGCTGGCTGAGTTCGCGGTTGATATAGAGCTCATTGCCATTCGGCAGGCCATCCGCGTCGACCGGGGTGCCGAGGCGCCCCTCCCCCGCGACCATCGGTGACGCATTCTGCATGGGATCGGATTCGGGTTTCATGATGTGAGTGCCTGTGCGGGGGAATCCTTCCCGATTCTAGCTGGCGTATCGCGCATATCGGGGCGAAACTGATCGCACTGCTCCCGCGAAATACGTACCATCTTATGAGCATCCGATGCGTAGAATGATCTGACGCGCCCACTGGAGCTGCCAATGACCCACGTAATACCATCTGCGACCGAGACCACCCCGGAAGGGCTGATGCGCTTGATCGAGCATATTGGAGGTGCTGCAGCGCAAGGTCACCTTGACCCGGAGTTTGTGCGCAAGTTGGGGAAGCGCATTGCCAACGAATTGCAGGATATGAAAGCGACCAGGCTGCCGGGTGACCGCGAGCTTGCCGGGCTGGAGGACGGCATAGAGGCACTGCTGCTGGCCGCGGACCGCAAGCACGGCGCCAGGCTGACCCAATCGCTGCAGAAGTTGCGGGAGCACGAAATCCCCTTCGGCGGGGAGTCGAATGCCAGCCAGTCTCACTAGCAGGGGTGCCTGGCGAAGCGTGAGCTCATTAAGCAGGTAGTTCAATGACCTGGGTCGTTATTGCCACCGCAGATAACCTTGGAACCTATGTCGAAGACTGACAAGAAACGATACCTGAAAGCACTTAACCGGCGCCTGAAGAAAGAGTCGGCCGGAAAGTTCGATACGCTCTTTATCTTCGACCCGCCCGGCTCGAAGCCGAAGAACGCCACCGGGGTGACCACCAGCGGCCCTGCCAGTGACGAGACCCTTGCAGTGATGAACGCAGTCCAGGCCAGGGTATTCGCAAAATTCGAGGGCACGGCAAAGCTCGGATAAATGGAACGCGAACTCAAGCTCGAGTTGCTGCAGGACCAGGCCGAAGCGCTGATCGGCTTGCCCCTGGTGTCGTCCTGCTGTGTGGAGCCGCCGCACGAAGACAGGCTCGTGAGCACGTATTTCGATACGTCGGACCTTGCTTTTCGGCGTATGCACGCGTCGCTGCGCGTGCGGCAAGCGGGTGAACATTATGTGCAGACCTTGAAGACCTGGGGCACGCAGCATGGGGCGCTTTACGAGCGGGAAGAGTTTGAGTCGGCGGTCCCCGGAAATACGCCAGATCTGGGTGCACTGCGAGACAAGCTGCCCGAAGGCACTGCGTTGGGGACGCTGCTGCGTGAAGGCGACCTGGCACAACGCCTGAAGCCGATCTTCATCACGGATGTCCGGCGCACGGTCCTGCTGTTGCGCTTGCCACAGGGGGACGAGGTCGAACTGGCGGTCGATCGCGGCGTTGTCCGCGCGAACGACGCCACGGAGCCGATCCGCGAGCTTGAGATGGAGATCCAGGCCGGGGAGCCGGCCCATCTGTCAGCGTTTGCCCTGCGGCTGCTCGACGCAGTGCCAATGCGCCTGAGCCGCGCCAGCAAAGGCGACCGTGGCTATGCGCTGGTGGCTGCCGAGGCCGAAGAAGCGGTACGGGCGCAGCCCCTCAGGCTGGCCGATGCCGGCTCGGCGGAGGCGGTGTTTCGGTGCATTGCCCAGAACTGCCTGGCGCAAATCTCCGGGAACGAACGCGGCGTGGTCAACGGCTCCAATCCGGAAAGCGTGCACCAGATGCGTGTCGGCCTGCGTCGCCTGCGCTCCGCGCTCGATATCTTTGAGCCGCTGCTTGCCTGCCCGCCGGCACTGCAATCGGACCTCAAATGGATTGCCGATGAACTCGGCCCCGCACGAGACTGGGAAGTGCTTGCCAATACCACCTTGCGTGACGCGTTCGATGGGGCGCCGGAGGACGTGGGCGCCGGCGCGGTGCTTGCCGCGGCGAAGGCAGTCGCAGCCGATGCCCGGCAACGCGCGGCCCAGGCCGTGAATTCCGATCGCTACACCCGGCTGATCCTGACGCTGAGCCATTGGCTGGGCAGTGCGGGCTGGCGCGATGGCCTTGGCGAGGCGCAGCGCACGGCACTCACCGGACCCGCCAGGGATTTCGCGCTGACCACGCTGCGCAAGCGGCAACGCAGGCTGCTCAAGCGGGGACGGGGCATGGCAAAGCTCGATGAGCAGCGGCGCCATCGTGCGCGTATCGCCGCAAAGAAGCTGCGCTATGCGACCGAGTTCTTTGGATCCTTGTTTGCCGCGAACAAGGTGCACCGCTATCGCCGGCAATTGTCGCGCCTGCAGGATGACCTCGGATGGCGCAATGATATGGCGGTTGCAGCGGGGTTGTTGCTGCGCCTGGGGACAGAACGGCAGCAACTTGCCATTGGCTGCGGCTATGCGCGCGGCTATATCGCAAGGGGTGTCAGCGTTGACCGGCAGCCGCTGCGCCGCCTCTGGAAACAATTCAAGGCGGCACGCCTGCCCGCCTAGCCCGGCTTCCGGGCATCAGCGCCCGTTCAACGTCGCGGCCAGCCGCTCTCCGTCAGCAGAGATCGTCCCCCTCCGCGTAAACCCCAATGACATAGCCGGCACATTGACAGTTTCCTGACAGCCTTCCCCGCCTAGAATCGGGCCCCTGGTCACCCGGACCGGCGCCCGCCCGGCGACGAGAAACATAGCCTCCCTGGCGCCCTGGCCGGCCAGCGAAACGCTCAATTCACGACAGGAACGCAAATGGAAAACGGTGCACGCGAACAGATCCCGGCCACGCTGATCCCCGGCGACGGGATCGGTCCCGAAGTTGTGGACGCCACCGTCAGGGTGCTGGAAGCGCTGGACGCCCCGTTTGCCTGGGATATCCGGCGCGCGGGGATGGCCGGCGTCGAATACAGCGGCGATCCCCTGCCGCAAGACACGCTGGACAGCATCGGCCGCACCGGCCTGGCCCTGAAGGGGCCGCTGACCACGCCGGTGGGCGGTGGTTTCCGCTCGGTCAATGTGCGCCTGCGCGAGACGTTCAACCTCTATGCCAATGTACGCCCGGCCCGCACCCTGGTGCCGGGCCGCTTCGAGAATATCGACCTGGTGCTGGTGCGCGAGAACGTCGGCGGCTTCTATGTGGCCCATGACTACTACATCCCGGTTGGCGACGACCCGCATGCGGTGGCGGTGTCGACCGGCACCAACACGCGCGACGCGTGCCGGCGCATTGCCCGCTTCGCCTTCGAGTACGCCGTCAAAAACGGCCGCAAGAAGATCACGGTGGTGCACAAGGCCAATATCCTGAAGGCGCTCACCGGCATCTTCCTGGAAGCGGCGCGCGAGGTCGCCAAGGACTACGCGGGCCGCGTGGACATGGACGACATCATTGTCGACGCCTGCGCCATGCAGCTGGTGCTCAACCCGTGGCGCTTCGACATGCTGCTCTGTACCAACCTGTTCGGCGACATCCTGTCGGACCAGATCGCCGGCCTCGTTGGCGGGCTTGGCATGGCGCCGGGCGCCAACATCGGCGACCAGGCGGCGATCTTCGAGGCCGTGCACGGCTCGGCGCCAGACATCGCCGGCAAAGGCATTGCCAACCCGATCTCGCTGATGCTGGCCGCCGGCCTGATGCTCGACCACGTGGGCCGCCAGGACCTGGCCACGCGCCTGCGCACGGCCATCGAGCTGACGCTCGTCCAGGACCAGGTGAAGACCGGCGACCTCCACGGCACGGCCACCACGCTGCAGTTCGCGGACGCGGTAGTGAAACGCATCGTTTCCGCCAGCTGAGCCGCGCCCGCGCGGCCCGCCCGGGCCAGCGCGCAAGACTGCCACCCTCCGCGGTCATTCCATACCCGGCACGCCCTGGCGTGCCGGCGGGATCGGCCTTGCTTTTAACCTCGTGCGCCGCACGGACGCACACACACCCGCCCGCATGCACCCCACGCTGCAGGGCGGCAAAGAGATCCAGAAAAAGATGTTGACCCTGCTCGCCTATTCGATGGTGATCGTGTTCATGGCACTGATCATGACCAAGCGGCTCTCCGCCATGGTGGCGCTGATCCTGGTTCCGATTGCGTTTGCCGCGATCGGCGGTTTCGGCCCCGAACTCGGCCCGATGATGCTGGACGGCGTCAAGAAGCTGGCGCCGACCGGCGTGATGCTGATGTTCGCCATCCTGTATTTCGGCCTGATGATCGATGCCGGGCTGTTCGATCCGGTGGTGCGCGCGATCCTGAAGATAGTGGGCGGCGATCCGGTCAAGATCATCATGGGCACCTTCGTGCTGGCCGCGCTGGTGTCGCTCGACGGCGACGGCTCGACCACTTACATGATCACCTGCGCCGCCATGCTCCCGCTCTACAAGCGCCTGGGCATCAGCCGGCTGGTGCTGGCCTGCGTGATCATGATGGCCGGCGGGCTGATGAACATCCTGCCCTGGGGCGGACCGACCGCGCGTGCCGCCAGCGCACTGGGCGTGGACGTGGGCTCGCTGTTCGTGCCGATGATCCTGCCGATGATCGTCACCGGCATGTGGGGCCTGTTCGTGGCATTCCTGCTCGGCCGCCGCGAACGCAACCGGCTTGGCAGCATCGCCCTGATGCGCACCGGGGCCGGCGATGACGGCCATGCCATGCCGGAGGCTGCCACCGGCGATCCCCGGATCGCCAGGCCCAAGCTGCTGTGGTTCAACTTCCTGCTGACCAGCGGCCTGATGGTGCTGCTGATTCTCGGCACCTTGCCGCTGCCTGCGCTGTTCATCATCGCGTCCGCCATCGCGCTGATGGTCAACTACCCGAGCCTGCACGAACAGAAGGAGCGCATGAGCGCGCATGCCGCCAACGTCGTGCCGGTGGTGTCGCTGATTTTTGCCGCCGGCATCTTCGTCGGGATCCTGTCCGGCACCAAGATGGTCGACGCCATCGCCAACAGCGTCATCAGCGCCGTGCCGGACTGGATGGGTCCCTACATGGCCCTGGTGACCGGGGTGCTGAGCATTCCGTTCACCTTCTTTATCTCGAACGACGCGTTCTACTTCGGCATCCTGCCGATCCTGGCCAAGGCCGCCGCCGTCTATGGCATCAGCGCGGCGGAAATCGGACGCGCCTCGCTGATCGGGCAGCAGGTTCACCTGCTGAGCCCGCTGGTCGCGTCGACCTACCTGCTGGTCGGCCTGGCCGAGGTCGAATTCGGCGATCACCAGCGCTATACGCTGCTCTGGGCGCTGTCGGCGGCAGTGGTCATGATGCTGGCTACCGTTGCCTTCGGCGTGATTCCGGTCATTGGCCGGGCAGCTTGACAGCGCGGAAGCGGCACCGGGCGGGTCAACCGCATCCGCCTGCCTGGCGTTTTACCCGAACGTAACTTGCAAAGATTTACAAATAGCCCAGCAGACGGCCTGACGGCATCCGCCCTGCTGGCTATAGAGGATCACATCGCGGCAGCACATGAGCCGCATTCGCATCGAATGAACCAGCCAGCCTTCATTTCGTTGCAAATGACGTATGCAAAGCGTTGCAATAGGGTTAGATCGAATATGTTACTGAATGTAAATGACGTAACTTGATTGCAAGCTGTACCGCTGGCATTGCGACGCAATGCCGGTGGCTTGAGTAGTAGGGGGGCATCATGCAGCATTCCAGCCGATTCGCGTGCGACCTGGGCCGCGCGCACCTGTCCGGCCGCAACGGCCGCCACGGCAACGCCGGTGCTTCCCGCAACCAGTCCATTCGACATCGACGGCACCTGAGCCGCGCGCAGCACTTCTCGGTGCACCAGCGCCACCTTCCCACTGACGCACCCGCGGCAGAAGCCTGTCGCCCGCCCAGCCATCTTGCACGAAGCCGGCCGTGCGGCTGCCGGGCGCGCCACCTGCGCTGACGCCCGCATCGCGCAGCACCTGCAAGAAAGCACTGGTCTCTGCCCGCTTTGCCGGCCCCTGTGCCAGAACAACACACCAACCCTATCAGGAAGGCGGGAATCGCCATGGCGCTCTACGCTCTGCGGGAACTCACGCTGCAATCCCTTGGCCCGCTCGGGGCGATGATCGAAGCGGGTTATCGTGCAGTCAATTTCTGGGGTGAGTCGGTCGCCTGGCTTCCGGGGCTGCGCGAGACCGACGCCGCGCTTGAGTTGTTCACCCGGCTGACCAAGGCCTACGGGAAACCTCGCTTTGAGATCGACGAGGTCCTGGTGCGCGGGCAGCCGGTGGCCGTCACCGAGACCGCGCTCATCGAAGCGCCCTTCTGCCGGCTGCTGCATTTCAGGAAGGACATGTCCAGCCCTGGGCCCCGCGTGTTGCTGGTGGCACCGCTCTCCGGCCACTACGCCACCCTGCTGCGCCCGACGGTCGAGGCATTGCTGCCGGAGCACGATGTCTACATCACCGACTGGGCCGATGCGCGCCAGGTCCCGCTTGACGCCGGGCACTTCGATCTTGGCGGCTATGTCGACTACCTGAAAAAGTTCTTGCGCTACCTCGGCGCCAGCACGCATATCGTCGCGGTTTGCCAGCCCGGGGTCCCGGTGCTTTGCGCGGTCGCCCAGATGGCCGAAGACAACGAGCAGGTGCAGCCTCGCTCAATGACCCTGATCGCCGCGCCCATCGACACGCGCGTCAGCCCGACGGCGGTCGACCAGTTCGCGCAGCAATATTCGCTGGCGTGGTTCGAGGCCAACGTCATCGAACGGGTGCCCGCCGGCTACCCGGGAAACGGGCGCCGGGTTTATCCGGGCTTCCTCCAGCTGGCAGGCTTCGTATCGATGAACGTCGCACAGCACGCCGGTGCGCACCTCGACTTCTACCGCGACCTGGTCGATGGCAGGCAGACCGAGGCAGCCAGGCACCGCAAGTTCTATGACGAGTACAACGCCGTGCTCGACGTGCCGGCCGAGTACTACCTGGAAACCATCCAGAAGGTTTTCCTGGAGCATCACCTGTGCCGCGGCTGCATGGAAGTCGGCCAGCGCCGCGTCTACCCCGAGGCCATTGCCAACGTTTCATTGCTGACCATCGAAGGCAGCGACGACGACATCACCGGCCGCGGCCAGACCGAAGCGGCTCACGCGCTCTGCGCCGGTCTTGCGGCCGACCGGAAGGAACACCTGGTCGTCGATGGCGTGGGTCACTACGGCACCTTCGCCGGCCAGCGTTTCCGGCAATCCATCCTGCCCGCCATCACGCAGTTCATTCAACGGTGCGCTGACTGAGGACCTCCGGATTTGCTTCGCCGTCCCGGGTAGCAATCAATGCTTTTGGCGCCAGCGGGATCAAAAACAGGATCAGTGCGTACACCACCGTAGTCGCGATCACACAATATGTGAAACCGTGCGTCGGGCTGCTGTTATAGATCCATGATCCCAGGACATCGCCGGCACGCGCCGAGAGCGCAAGAACGCCATCCACCAGCATCATCAGGGTTCCTTGCAGGCCCGGCGGACAGGACCGCATCGCGAGATCGAAGTATGCCGCCGTGGCGACACCGCCCATCAGCCCTATCGGTGCCGCCAGTACCAGGGCAAGATTGGCTGAGTCGATGAATGCCAGCGGAACCATCTGCGGCACTGCGACGATCGTTCCCCACCACAGCAGCTTGTTCAGCGATACCTTCTTGCACAGAAAGCCATACAGCAGGAATGTCGGGATGAACGCGGCGGCAAAGATCCCGTTGTAGTACGAGTAAACGGAATCCGATGCATGCAGCTCATTGCTCAGATAGAACTGCAGCGGCGTGGCCGCGCCTGGCGCAAAGTTCCACAGAAAGCAGATGAGAACCGCTGGATAGACAGCCTTATGTCTCACCAGCCGCCTGACATTGCCAACGAGATCCGTGCCCCTGGCTTGTGGCTTCTCGTAGATGTGGCGGAAGACCGAAGCGGGCTTCCAGAGCCCCAGCACCGCAATCGACAAGGCGAACATCGCCATCAGGAGGAAGGCTTCCTTTGCGGCAAGATGATCCGAGATGTACCCGGAGGCGAACGCCCCCGCAACCACCGGGACGGAGCCGACCACGTTCAACAGCGCGCTCAGGCGCCCGGACATGAGCTTCTCCTGGCCCACCAGCGCGATCAACCCCTGATAGGCTGCAGCGATAAATCGGGACGACAGCATTGCCAGCAGCATCCCGATGACCAGTCCCGCGTATGAGAAACCTGAATACGCCATCCAGATGAATGCCGCCGCGGTCGCCGGGGCGAAAATCAGGAAGAAGCCCCGATCGCGCAATCCCAGCGGGTTCCATTGGTCGCGCGCGAGGCCAAAAACGAACGCAAGGTAGACTGGTATGCCCGTCACCAGCCGGAATATCGATATCTCAGTCGCCGTCGCATGCAACTGGTTCTTGAGCAGGTACGACGTCTGTATATCGACCAGGTAGCCGGCCGGCGTTGCCAGGGCGATGAACAGGGTCAGCCAGCCGAAATACAGCAGGGTCCGGTCGTTGCCCTCGGAACCACCATGACCAGAAGCGGCCGGCATTTTCGTCGCTCAGCGTTGCACGTGTCAGAGGTCCCACGCCAGGCGAATCCGCTCGCGAATGTCAGCCAGGCGCTGGACCGGCTCATTGGCAAAGACGAAGCGCAGGTACCGGATGCCGCTTGGCCCCCAGTTATCCATCGGCGTGGCCGCCACGTCGCCGCGCGCCAGCAAGCGCCTGGACGCTTCAGACGGTGCAAGACCGAGCCGTTGGGTATCCATCAGAAGCGACCATCCGCCGTGCGGGCGAATCACGGGGAGATCGGCCAGCGCGGACAACATCATATCGCGGCGTGATTCCCACTCTGCCGTTGCCGCGGCCACGCCATCGTCGCTGGCAGTCAGTGCGGCTGTGGCCCCTGGCATGGCGATACCGACCTGGCACACGACGTTCGACAAGCTGGTCAGCCGCACGTCGGCCATCAGCGGCTCCGGCCCGACTATCCAGCCGACTCTCCAGCCAATCATGCGATATTCCTTGGAGACCGAACCAACGGTGATGGTGCGCTCGCGCATGCCAGGCAGAGAAACGGGGTGGATCACCTGCCGACCGTCGAACAGGATTCTTTCCATGGCTGCGTCATATACCAGCCACGCACCGACCTGCTCGCAGTGCCGGGCGATCTCCTCCCACTCCGGCGCGGACACGACGAAGCCAGTCGGCATCGACGGCGACATGATGAGCAATGCCCGTGTGCGGGGCCCGATCGCGTCGGCGAGGCTGTCCAGGTCGAGTCGCCAGCCGTCGACCCCTGGCATGAGGCGCGCAAATCTTGGCAGCCCGCCTGCGAGGTAGACACGATTGATCAGGCCTGCGTAGGTCGGATCCGTCAGTACCACCTCGTCCCCCGTCTCGATTGTGGATAACAGGACATTCAGAATCCCGGCCAATCCACCCGCGGAGATGATGCATTCGGTATCAGGGTGGTATGTGACGCCGGAGATGCGCCGGACACGCGCCACCGCGGCTTCCCGCAGTGCACGCTGGCCCATGAATGGCAGATAGCTGTTGGCAGCATCGTCATCGATTGCCTCATGCGTGCGCCGGATTGCTGCTGGCGGCGGCCGCAAGTCAGTGTCGAGGTTCTCCAGTCGCAAGATATTGGCGTTTCGCATCGAGTCAGCCTTGTCGGCCATCCTGTCAACCCCGATGCCGGGAATGCTCTGCAAGCGAGTGACTGTCATGATGTCATCCCCTCTCCCTGTCAACTCCATTGAAATGGGAAAGCGAGCCAGGGGCAAGTGACATTGCGCATGGGAGGAACGTTTGCTGACGCACATTGGCCATGGCAATCCTCATTCCTGGCGATGACTTCCGATCGTGGGCCGCCTAAAATTCCCAGACATCAAATATGGGAGCAGCCCATGCCCCGCCCGTCCGGCATCGTGGCCGGCTCGCTTTGGAGCTGCCGCATGCCTCACACCTGGACAGCATCGCCACGTCGACGTTCTCACTGACGGAGCAGAACAGCATGAAACCAGAACCATTTGCGGTGACTCCGGATGCGTATGGACGCGCGCTCAACGTGGTGGGAGAAAGGATCACGGTGCTGGCATCCAGGACCGCCACGCAAGGCTATGAGGTGTTTCTGCAGCAGGGCGAAGAAGGCAGTGGCCCACCGCCCCATAGCCATGACTGGGACGAATCGTTCTTCATTACCAAGGGGACGGTCGAGATCGGCTATGGCGATCAAGCGATCACTGCTGCCGCTGGCACCTTTGTCCATGTGCCAGCGGGCACGGTGCATTACTTCCGTTTCGGCTTCGGCGGCGGCGAAATGATTTCAGTCACCAGCCATGGCGGAAACGCATCGCGCCTGTTCACGCGGCTCGATGAGGAAATTGCGCCAGGCGCGCCGGACATGGAAAAGCTCCTGGCGGTGGCGCAAGAGTGCGGCATCACGATTTCAGGGTGAGCGCTGGCCCGGACACACGCCTTCGCTTCGGCCACTGCTTCGGCTGAATTCTTCCTTCCGCGTGTTTCGTCACAGCAGGCTACGCCGCCACGGCCTTGCGCTCCCTGCCTGATTTCGTTCCCGGCTGGGCATTCGGCCCTGCCGCGCCCTGCAGCAGCCAGCAACTCAACTGCACCGAGCGCGCCATCAGCCTGCGCCGTCCGGCGGCATCGGCTTCGATGTAGTCGACGCATTGATGGAAAAGGTAGGAAACGACGTACGCGCAGACGTCGTCAATGACCGGGCGTGAGAGCTTGGGACACAACCCCAGCCGCTCGATGTCTTCCGCCATCTCGGCGGCGATGTCATCCAGCACCGTGCGAATGGCAACGCGAAGCGCGGGCTGCGGGCCCGTGATCCCGCACACACCAACGATGAATGCATCCGGGTGATGCTGCGCGTACAAGAACAGGGCTTCGCAGGCACGCTTGGCCACTTCACCCGGGTTGTCGCGGGCAGCGGCCCATCGGACCGCACGCAGCATCGGCCGCAGTTCAGCGCTGACTTCGGCCATGGCGGTGATGGCCAGGTCTTCCATGTCGCTGAAATGCCGGTAGAACGTGTTGGGATTCAGGCCGGCCTCGCGCGCGATCTCGCGCAGCTTGAGTGCCGCAAAGCTGCGCTTGGCTGCGGCCAGCCGCAACGCGGCGTCGATCAGGCGGCGTTTGCCGTCGGCAATGGCTTCCATGAATGTGGTTTAGTAGCAGGACTCGGTTTTTGCCCGACAGGCTTCGTTGACAGCATGTCTACGGTTGTCTACGCTTGGGCCGGTAGACAGATGTCTACGTTAAATGAAACGGCCGCACGTGGCAAATCGCGTGTCAGCGCCCGTTCAGGAGACACCGCCCCGCCATGCCGCCGCCCATTGAGCTATCCAGCCCCGACCAGGCGTCCGACGCGCCGCATCAAACCCCTGCCCGCTCCATGCATGCCCCCATCCCCGAGCCCATCCCGCGCGACCCGGGTTGGCCGCTGGTCGGCAACCTGCTGCAGATCACGCCTGGTGCGCTGGGCCAGCACCTGCTGGCGCGCAGCCGCCACCATGACGGCATCTTCGAGCTGAATTTCGCCGGCCGGCGCGTGCCGTTCGTGACGTCGGTGGCACTGGCCTCCGAGTTGTGCGATGCCGCGCAGTTCCGCAAGTACATCGGCCCGCCGCTGTCCTACCTGCGCGGCATGGCCGGCGACGGGCTGTTCACCGCACGCTCCGACGAGGCCAACTGGGGCAAGGCGCACCGCATCCTGATGCCGGCGTTCAGCCAGCGCGCGATGAAGGGCTACTTCGACGTCATGCTGCGCGTGGCCAACCGGCTGGTGGACAAATGGGACCGGCAAGGCCCGGATGCCGATATCGCGGTCGCCGACGACATGACGCGGCTGACGCTCGATACCATCGCGCTGTCCGGCTTTGGCTATGACTTTGAATCGTTCGCCAGCGCGGAACTGCACCCCTTCATCGAGGCCATGGTGGGCGCGCTGGAAGAGGCGATGTCCAAGCTGACGCGCTTTGCCCTGCAAGACCGCTTCATGCACGCGGCACACCAGAAGTTCGACCACGACACCCGCTTCATGCGCGACCTGGTGGACGACGTGATCCGGCGGCGGCGCGCGGGCGACGCGGGCGAACGCAGGGGCGGCACGGCCAACGACCTGCTCGGCCTGATGCTGGAAGCGCGGGACCCGGACACCGGCCAGCGGCTGGACGACGAGAACATCCGCAACCAGGTGATCACGTTCCTGATTGCGGGCCACGAGACCACCAGCGGGCTGCTCACCTTCGCGCTGTATGAACTGCTGCGCAACCCGGGCGTGATGGCACAGGCCTACGCGGAGGTGGACGCCGTGCTGCCCGGCGACGCGGCGCCGGTCTACGCCGACCTGGCGCGGCTGCCGGTACTGGACCGCGTGCTGAAGGAAACCTTGCGCCTGTGGCCCACCGCGCCCGCCTTCGCCGTGGCGCCGTTTGAAGACACGCTGCTGGGCGGCCGCTACCTGATCCGCAAGGACAGGCGCCTGTCGGTGGTGCTGACCGCGCTGCACCGCGACCCCAAGGTGTGGGCCGACCCGGAACGCTTTGACATCGACCGTTTCCTGCCTGAGCAGGAGGCAAAGCTGCCGCGCCACGCCTACATGCCTTTCGGCAACGGGGAACGTGCCTGCATCGGCCGCCAGTTTGCGCTGACCGAGGCCAAGCTGGCACTGGCGCTGATGCTGCGCAATTTCCAGTTCACCGACGCGCACGACTACCAGTTCCGCATCAAGGAAACACTGACGATCAAGCCCGACGGATTCACGGTGCGTGCGCGCCGGCGCCGGCCGCATGAGCGCATCGCTGCGGCGCCGCTCGCCGGGATCGCGCAAGCGCCGCAGGCGGGCCCCGATGTGCGGGGCGGCGGCAGGACGCTTGCCGTGCTGTACGGATCCAGCCTTGGCACCGCGCGCGAACTGGCTGAGCAGGTGCATGCCGGCGCGCTGGCGGCGGGCTTTGATGCGACGCTGCGCGACCTGGACGACGTGGCCGACGCGCTGCCGGCCACCGGCCTGGCCGTCATCATCGCCGCCACCTATAACGGCCGCGCGCCGGACTCGGCAAGGCGGCTCGAAGCACTGCTCGACAGCGGCGCCGCCAGCGGCTACCGGGCAGAAGCGCTGAGCGTGGCCGTGCTGGGCTGCGGCAACTCGCAATGGCCGACGTACCAGGCCTTCCCGCGCCGGGTCTATGAATTCTTCACCAATGCCGGCGCCAGTCCGCTGCTGCCGCGTGGCGAAGCTGACGGCAACGGCGACTTCGACCAGGCCGCGGAACGCTGGCTCGCCTTGCTGTGGCAAGCCTTGCAGGCCGGTGACGGCGTGGGCGGGCCGGCCCAGGGAACGCCGCCGGTCCGGGTGCAGGTGAAAGACGTCGCCGAAATCCGCGCATCCACGCTGCCGGCGAACACCCAGGCCTTCACGGTCCTGGCCAACACCGAGCTGGTGAACGATCCAGCCGGCCTGTGGGATTTCTCGCGCGAGGCGCCGCGGACTTCCACGCGCGATATCCGCCTCAGGCTGCCCGAAGGCGTGCGCTACGCCACCGGCGACCACCTCGCCGTCTATCCGCAGAACCAGCCCGGGATGGTCGCGGCCCTGTGCGAGCGGATCGGCATCGACCCGGACGCCATCGTCACCTTGTCCGCCTCCGGCGGGGCCGCGCGCGGCCTGCCGCTGGGCGAGGCCCTGTCCGTGCGCCAGTTGCTGACCCATTTTGTGGAGCTGCAGGACGTGGTGTCGCGCCATACCCTGCGCCTGCTGTCGCAGTCTTCGCGCTGCCCGGTCACGCGCCAGGCCCTGCAGCAGCTGGCCTCGGACGACGCCGGGAGCGGGTACGCCGCCCAGGTGGCGCCGCGCCGGCTCGGGCTGGCCGACGTGCTGGACCGCTTTCCAGCGATCGAGGTGGGTCTGGCCGGCCTGCTCGCTTGCACCGTGCCGATGCGGCCGAGGTTCTATTCGATTGCCTCATCGCCGCTGGTCTCGCCCGACGTGGCGACCATCACCGTCGGCACGGTCTGGTCACCGGCGCTGTCTGGCCGCGGGCTCTTCCGCGGCGTGGCTTCCACCTGGCTGCAAAGCCTGGCGCCAGGCGCCATGATGGCGGGCGCCATCCGCACGCCCAATCCCACCTTCGCGCCCGCGGCGGACCCGGCCACGCCCATGATCCTGATCGGCCCCGGCACGGGCATCGCGCCGTTCCGCGGCTTCCTTGAGGAGCGGGCCGCGCAACGGGCAGCCGGGCAGCCGCTGGCCCCGGTGCAGCTGTACTACGGCTGCCGCCACCCCGCGCACGACTGGCTCTACCGCGACGACGTGGAGCGCTGGCAGGCACAGGGCGTGGTGCAGGTCCACCTGGCCTGTTCAGTCGTGGATGGCGAGCCGCGCTACGTGCAGGACCTGCTGTGGCAGCGCCGTGCCGATGTCTGGGCGCGGCTGAACCAGGGTGCGATCATCTACGTGTGCGGCGACGGCCGCCACATGGCGCCCGCGGTCAGGCAGGTGCTGATTCAGATCTGCGCAGAGCAAGAGGGGATGACGGCAGAGGCGGCGTCTGACTGGCTGGCGGAGATGGTCAGCGCGGGCAGGTACCGGCAGGATGTCTTCAACTGACGCCCCGCCGGGTCGCCCGGCCGCGCCGCTGGCGCGGTACTAGCCCTGGAAGGGCTTGCCCATCGGCTTGAGACGGATGCCGGGGGCAAGCCTGGTCCAGGGCAGGTCCGCGGGATCCGCCGTCATCGGGCCGGGCGCCTTGGCCACCAGCACGGCGTGCGCAATGCCCTGGAAATCGGCCCGGAAATGCACCGAACTCTTGTTGACGAGAATCTTCATGGCCTCGGGCTCCACCCCGCCCACGCGGAACAGGTTGCGGTCCAGCATCTGGGCCTTGCCGGCACTGACGACCACCAGCACATCGTCGATACGCAGCAGCGCAACGGGCCCGACATCCGCCAGCATGCCGTTCATCATCGGCCCGCCGTAGCGGCATACGCCATCGGAGAGCTTCAGCACCTTGAAGCGCCCCCGCAGCGGCTCGTCACCGGGCACCCCGGAAACCCCGCCGAGAGCGACGTCGATGGTGGCTCCCACGCCGGCGCGGTGCGCCTCGGCCGCCACGGCCGGATCCCAGATCAGCCCGATGGCCGCGTGCCGCGCGCCGTGGCGCAGCAAGGCGCGCAGCATGCCCGTGGTGTTCGAGTCGCCACCGGCCCCGGGGTTGTCCTGCGTGTCGGCAATGACCACCGGGCGCGTCGCCCCCTCGGCCAGCCGCATGGCCTCGAGCACGGCTTCGTCCGGCGAGAGGAACGGGACCTCCCAGGCAGGCTCATCGGCCAGCATCCGGTCGTACAAGGCCTGCACCGCCGCGTCGACCGCTGCGGCGTCCTCGCCGTATCCCCAGACCACCGGCCCGCATTCCGGGAAATCGGCTGCGGGAAAGCCCGGCGCGAACGACAGCGACACCACGGCGCCGCTTTCCCCCTGCTGCAGCAGCGAATACATGGCGCGGGCAGGCTCCAGCATCGTGCACATGCCGTTGATCGGGATCAGGAACGGCAGCCGGCGTACTGCGCGATGCAGCGGCCCCCTGCCCTCCAGCAAGCGCTGCAGCAATGCCGCGGCCCGCTCGCCGGTCTCGGCCATGTCCACGTGGGGATACGTTCGATAGGCCACCAGTGCGTCGGCGGCCTCGAGCATCGCCCGCGTGACGTTGGCATGCAGATCGAGCGATGCGACCACCGGCACGCCCGGCCCCACCACGGCACGGATGCGCGCGAGCAAGGTGCCTTCGCCATCGTCCCTATGTTCGGCAACCATCGCGCCGTGCAGGTCCAGATAGACCGCATCGAATCCGCCGGCGCGCGTGGCCTCGACGATTTCGCCGGCAATGCGCTCGAACGCATCCTCGGTCACGTGCGCGGATGGGCTGGCGCCGGCCCAGATCACCGGCAGCAGCATCCAGCCGCGCCGCTCAGCCGCGACAATGAAGCCGCCGGCCGGAATGTTGACGTCGCGCAGCGACAGCACGTCATCGCCACGCACCATCGCCGGAAAGCCTTCGCCGCGCTCGAAGCTGGCATAGGTGGCCTTTGACGGCGCAAAGGTGTTGGTCTCGTGCTGAAATCCGGCGATCAGAATCCGTGTTGCCAATGTTCTCTCCGTGAATTGAATGGCCAGCCTCAGGCGGGCGAGACCGCGCCCTGGGGCGAGGGCATCCGGTTGGCTACCAGTACGGCCGCTCCGGCCATCAGCAGCGCCACCATCACCAGCAGGCCGGCCTGCATGCTGCCGGTGGCGGTGCGCACCGCGCCAATGATGGTCGGGCTCAGGAAGCCGCCAATCAGGCCGATGGTATTGATCAGCGCGATGCCACCGGCGGCGGCATCGCCCTTCAGGTATTGCGACGGAATCGCCCAGAACACGGTATAGGCGGCCCACATCATCGCCGTGGCGACGGTCATGCAGAGCAATGACAGCGGCAGGTTTCCACTCGAGACCGTGGCCAGGGCCAGCGCCAC
This sequence comes from Cupriavidus sp. FW305-46, assembly GCF_058787075.1. NCBI lineage: Bacteria > Pseudomonadati > Pseudomonadota > Betaproteobacteria > Burkholderiales > Burkholderiaceae > Cupriavidus > Cupriavidus sp. FW305-46. Next base: position 51,932 of record NZ_JBYSZI010000015.1, on the reverse strand, counting down.
GGCGCCGACAAATGCGGGGACCGCGCTGTGCCAGCGGCGCTCGCCGCGGCGATCCGAGCTGCGGCCGATCACGACCATGGCAATCGCCGCCGCCATGTACGGAATCATCGAATACAGCCCGATCTGCATGGTGTCCGTGACGCCGTCGGCCTTGAGGATCGACGGCAGCCAGAAGCTCACGGCGTAGATGCCGCAGATCATCGTGAAATAGGCAAAGGCCAGCAGGTAGACGCGCCGGTCGCGCGCGACCTGGCCGAATGACTGGTGGCCGCCTGCCGGCACCTGCAGTTCAGCCGCCAGCATGCGCTTCTCTTCGTCGCTGAGCCACTTCGCCTCGGCGGGCCGGTCGGCCAGCACGCGCAGCGCCAGCGCACCGAGCAGCACGCAAGGCAGCCCTTCGACCAGGAACATCCATTGCCAGCCCGCCAGGCCGTAGGCGCCGGACAGGCCTGTCATCAGCCACGTCGACAGCGGCGAGCCGAAGATCCCGCCGATGGGCCCGGCCAGCATCACCACGGCCATCACGCGCGCCATGCGACGCTGCCCGTACCAGTAGGTCAGGTAGAAGATCATGCCCGGTGCAAAGCCGGCCTCGAACACGCCGAGCAGGAAGCGCAGCACATAGAACGTGGTCTCGTCACGCACGAACATCATGCCCGCGGAAGTGAGACCCCACAGCACCAGGATGCGGCTGATGGTCTTGCGGGCGCCAATCCGGGGCAGCAGCAGGTTGCTCGGGATTTCGAACAGGACGTAGCCGAAGAAGAAGATGCCGGCGCCCAGCCCGTACACCGCATCGGAAAAGCCGAGATCGCTTTGCATCTGCAGCTTGGCAAAGCCGATGTTGACGCGATCCAGGTAGGCAAAGGTGTAGCAGAGCAGCAGGAACGGCAACAGGCGCCAGTTCAGCTTGCGGTACAGCGCCTGCTGCGCGGCGCTGCCGTACTCCGGCGTGGTACGTGGGGGCAGGGTTGCGGACATGTCGGTCTCTCCCGTGGTCGGCTCTATCTCTTGTGGATGCGATGTCGTTCAGGGTCGATCGTCTGGCATATGAAAAAACAGAGCAAGAGCAACTTAAGTCAGCTATCGTTGCCCTATTGGCAACAGCGGGATCCGATATGCGGGAACTGAACCAGCGCAGGCTGCGCTATTTTCACGAGGTACTGACACATGGCTCGATCCGTGGCGCGGCCGACAGCATCAACACCTCGCCATCGGTGATCACGCGCCAGATCCGGCTGCTGGAAGATGAGGTCGGCGCGCCGCTGTTCGACCGCCATGCACGCGGGGTGCAGCCGACCGAAGCCGCGGTGCATCTGCTCGAGTACTGGCGCGGCTGCCGCGCACAGCAGGAGCTCTTCGAAGACCGCCTGCAGGCCTTGCGCGGCCTGCAGCACGGCCAGGTGCGCATCGCCACCAGCGAGGGCTATGTCGACGGACTGATGGACGAAGTGCTGACGGACTTCTGTGCGCGCTATCCCAGGCTCGACGTGACCGTCGACATCCTCCCGGTCAACAACGTCCTGCAAGAGGTAGCGGAAAGCCGCGCGCATATCGGGCTGGCCTACAATCCGCCTGCGCATGCCGATATCGCCTGGGTTGCCACGTCATCGCAGCCGGTGGTGCTGCTGGTGCATGCCGGGCATCCGCTGGCACGCCGGGGCGGCAAGGTCGACGTGCACGAACTGGGCGACTACCCGCTGGCGATGATGCCGCCGGCATTCGGACTCGGGCAGGTCGTGCAGATGCTGGCCTACACGGAGAATGTCCAGATCCGCCCGACGCTGACCACGAACTCCCTGGCCGTGCTGCGCCATTTCGTGAAGCGGCATGATGGCATCACGCTCATCGGCGGGTTCGCGGCCTATCGTGAATTGCAGTCCGGCGAGCTGGTGACGCTGCCTATCGCCCATCCGCTGTTCGAGGCCGCCAAGGCACGCCTGCTGGTGAAGGCTGGCCGCCCGATGGGCGTGGCCGCGAATACGCTGCTGGACTGTATCCTGCGCGACATGCAGATGTTCGCGGCAGCCCGTTCGCGCAGCCGGGGGACAACCCCGTCCCGGAAGCCGCCGCGCAGGTGACTGAGCGGCGAAGGTGCAACGTCCGTTCAAACCTTCCTGACGAACTCCGATTTCAGGCTCATGGCACCAAAGCCGTCGATCTTGCAGTCGATATCGTGGTCACCGTCGACCAGGCGGATGTTCTTCACCTTGGTACCCATCTTGACCACACCGGCCGACCCCTTCAGCTTCAGGTCCTTGATGACGGTGACGGTGTCCCCGTCCTGCAGGACATTGCCTGCCGCATCGCGATAAACCCTGGCCTCCGGTTCGGCCGGCGCCGCTGCCTGCGCCGACCATTCATGCGCGCATTCCGGGCAGACGTAGAGGCCCCCGTCTTCATAGGTGAACTCGGAATGACATTTTGGGCAGGGAGGCAAAGCGCTCATGGGAACTCTCGGGTGTCCGGCCAGGGCCGTAAAGGAGCGGAAGTATACCGCCCCCGCCTATGGCAACATCTCGGGCGGCAGCACGCTCCATCCCGAAATGCTGCCGGACGTGGTCAGGCGCTGGCTCCTGAGGACGCCGTTCTCGTCGAACTCGAAGAAAACCGTCGACGACCGGATCGCGCCGCCGGCGAACAGCGGGCCAATGAACGGGATAAAGCTCTCAGGGTGCGGCCTGGAGGCCGCAAACGAATAGATCAGGATGGTCGACCCGTTGACCAGGGTGGTCTGCGACGAGGGCTTCCCCAGCTGGGTGGTAACGTCGTCGAGGGTGGAGAAACCGAGCAGGAAGTTCGCCATCTGCTCCTGTTTCACCTCGACGCCCGTCGATACGCAGGCGGCCAGCATGACGCAAGTCACAATCAATGCGTGAGCAGGCTTCATATCGTCACCGCCATACTTTTTGCGCCGGGGCCGGGACGCGCTGAAGGCGCCCGGCGCGCCATGCAGAAAGCATACAACTTTGCTGAACGATTCGCCGAGGCCCGCGCAAGGCGGGCCTCCCCCTACTCCGGCACGAAATGTATCGACCGCAGCAACTCCGCCTGCCGCTCATGGGCGGCGCGCGCATCCCTGGACAGCGCCTCGCTGCTGAGCGGTTGCCCGGCGTCCATGCCCATGGCCTCCACGCGCTCGCGGTAGCCGGGCTGCTGCACGATGGCCAGCGTGGCGTTGCGGATCTTTTCCTGCACCGCCGCCGGCACGTCCGGCGGCAGCCACACCCCCATCCAGCCGGGCTCGGTCATCGCCGGGAAGCCGACTTCGGCGAAGGTCGGCACATCCGGCAGCGCGGGAATGCGCCTGGGATACGCCACGGCATAGGCCTTGAGCTTGCCGGACTTGATCAGCGGCAGCGACGTGGCCAGGCCGTCGAACATCAGCGGCACATGGCCGCCCATCACATCCTGCAGCGCGGGCGGCGATCCCTTATAGCCGACATGCTTCATATCCACGCCGGCCAGGCGGTTGAACTGGACGCCGATGGTCTGGCCGCGCATGCCGGCGGCATAAGAGGCATAGTCGATCTGCCCGGGCTTGCTCTTGATGTAGGCAAGCAGTTCGCTGAAGTTCTTCGCCGGCAGCTTGGGGTTGCCCACCAGCACCAGCCCCGTGCGTGCCACCTGGGCAACGGGTTTCAGGTCCTTGAAGGGATCGAACGAGACCTTGAGCGCCAGCGGCGTTTCGGAAACGATGCCACCCTGGATCAGCAGCAGCGTATGCCCGTCATGCGGTGCGGAAAGCAGTGTGTTGACCGCGATCGCGCCAGCGCCGCCCGGCTTCTGCTCGACGATCACCGGCTTGCCCAGCGACTGCGTCAGCCCCTCGGCCAGCATGCGCCCGAGGATATCGGCGGTGCCGCCGGCGGGGCCGCCGACCACGATCTTGACCACCTTGGTCGGCCACGCCTGGGCATAGGCGATCGATGGGAGCGCAGCCGGCAGCGCCACCGACAGCGCCAGGCCGAGCATGCATGACAGCGACGCCCTGCGGCGTGCCGACGGTTGTGCTTGATTCATGGTTGTCTCCGAATGTTCGAGGGTTGTTCAGGGCAGCAGCCGGCTTCATCGTGAGCCGGTGATCTGCCACCCCCGCCCTTCTGCTGGCGCATCGCCAGTGCCGACCGACCCGGGTCAGGCGGCCTTGCGCAGGAAGCCCTGATTGCCGCCATTGCGGTTCGGCGCGAAGCCGTTGGCCTCCAGCGTCTCTTCGACCGTGTCGTAGAACACGCCGATCTTCTGGATCTCGCGCGCTTCCTGGGCCGTTGCCACCTTGCGGCCGAATTCGCCCGCGATGCGCACCAGTTGCTCGATCTGCTTCACCGTGCTCATCTTGGCCGTGCGCGACTGGTTCCAGAGGCAGTCCTCGGTCCCGCACCGCACATGCAGGCCCAGGGCAATCCCCATCATGTTCACAGGCAGCACGTTGCGCACGGAGCTTTCGACGGTCAGCACCGCGCCATCCGGCACGGCGCGGACGATGTTGGCGAGGTTGAAGACGCTCGGCGCATCCATGCCGCCGCTGATCGCCACCCAGTTCATGACCAGCGGGCCCTTGTACACGCCGCGCCGGATCAGCCGCTCAACGGATTCGAAGCTATTGATGTTGTAGCACTGGAATGCGCTCTGGATGCCGGCAGCGGACAGGCGGCGGATGTGCTCTTCGACCCAGCCAGGCTGGGCGGGAACCGTCATTTCCTTGTACGCGTTGAAGATCGCGGGGTTCTCGCGCGAGGTGCCCTTGAAATCCGCAAGTTCCGCATGCTCCGTCACGTTCATCTGCGACGTGTTCACCGTGACGGTCACCTGGTCCGGAACGGGGTCGAGTTCGGCAAGCATGTGGCGCGTGTCGTCGGAAAGCCACTTGGCGGCATCCCCCTCGTTTTCCGGGGCGAAGCTGATCGAACCGCCCACCTGGATGACCATCTCCGGCACCGCCTTGCGCACCCCGGCGATCAGCTCGTTGAACCTGGACAGACGCTTCGAGCCCTTGCCGTCGAGTTCGCGCACATGCAGGTGCAGCACAGTCGCGCCGGCGTTGTAGCAATCCACGGCCTTCTGGATCTGGTCTTCCATCGTCACGGGGATGTCTTCCGGGAAATCGGAGGGCAGCCAGCCCGGTGCGTACGGTGCCGCGGTGATGATCAGCGGCTGCTGGTTTTCAGGGAACAGGGATCCATCGAGGTAGTGCACGGCATGTCTCCATTGATAAAGGCACGTGGCCTGGCGGCGGCTGGCGCGCCTCAGAACGGCTTGTCGCCGATGATGGCGGCGCGCTCCATCTTGCGCGGCGCCGGCCAGTAGTCCTGCACCGCGTAGTGCTGGGTGCAGCGGTTGTCCCAGATGGCCACGCTGTTGGGCTGCCAGCGGAACCGCACCTGGTATTCGGGAATCGCCGCCTGGCTGATCAGGTAGTTCAGCAGATGGCTGGCGCCCGGGGTCTTGTCCTGTCCGTAGCGCACGTTCTCGGGCGTATGGAAGTTGGCGAAATGCGTGGAGAAGCCGCAGACGTAGAGCGCCTTCTCGCCGGTTTCCGGATGCGTGCGCACCACCGGGTGCTCGACCATGGGGTACTGCGCGGCAAGGCTGGCGCGCTTTTCCGGGCTCATCGCCGCGCCGAACGAATGCTCGATGCTGTGCTTGGCGCGCAGGCCGGCGATGCGCTGCTTGATTTCCTCGGGCAGGTGCTCGTAGGCCGCCGCCATGTTGACCCAGATGGTGTCGCCGCCGACCGGCGGGCATTCGATGCAGCGCAGCACGCAGCCCATGGGCGGGGTTTCGCGCCAGCTGCCATCGGTGTGGTAGCTGTTCTCGTAGTTCTCGCGCTTGTCGCTGCGATAGATCTGGACCAGCCCCGGATGATCGGGATCGCTGCCGGCGACGGGATGGTCTTCCAGTTCGCCGAAGCGGCGCGCGAACGCCACGTGGTCCGCGCGGGAGATTTCCTGGTCGCGCAGGAACAGCACCTTGTGCGTGAGCAGCAGGGACTTGATCTCGGCAAACAGCGCGTCGTCGCGCGCGGCATCGGCCAGGCTGACGCCGCTGACTTCGGCGCCGATATTGCAGGTAAGAGGTTGGGCTCGCATGGGGACGCTCCTTTACAGCACAAAGATCGAAGACCCGGTGGTGTTGCGTGATTCCAGGTCGCGGTGGGCCTGCACGGCATCCTGCAGCGCATAGCGCTGGTTGATTTCGATGCGGATACGGCCGGCGGCAACATGGCCGAACACCTCGGCGGCCAGTTCCGCCTTTTCGGCGGGGTCCGCAATGTAGTCGGCCAGCGCCGGACGGGTCAGGTAGACCGAACCCTTCCTCGCCAGCAACTGCGGATCGAATGGCGGGATGGTGCCGGAGGCCGTGCCGACGCAGACCATCAACCCGCGCCGCTTCAGCGAGTCCAGCGACGCCATGAAGGTGCTCTTGCCCACGCTGTCGAAGACCACCGACACGCCTGCGCCATCGGTCAGTTCCCGCACCCGCTTTGCCACGTCCTCATGGCTGTAGTTGATGATGTGGTCGCAGCCATGGGCGCGCGCCACCTCTGCCTTGGCCTCGGTCGAGACAGTGCCGATCACGGTCAGGCCGAGCAGCCTGGCCCATTGCGCGACGATCAGCCCCACGCCGCCGGCAGCCGCGTGCAGCAGGATGGTTTCGCCACCCTGGAACGGGTAGATGCGGCGCATCAGGTAGGCGGAGGTCAGGCCGCGCATGGTCATTGCTGCCGCGGTCTCGAAGCTGATCGCTTCCGGCACGCGGATCAGCGGTGCGGCGGGCACCAGGCGCTCGGTGCTGTACGCACCCAGGGTGTTGATAAAGCCGGTGTATGTGACGCGATCGCCCTCCGCGACATGGGTCACGCCCGGCCCGACCGCCTGCACCACGCCGGCTGCCTCCACGCCCATGCCGCTAGGCAGCGGCACCGGGTAGGTGCCGTTGCGGAAGTAAGTGTCGGCATAGTTCAGCCCGACCGCGGCGTGGCGGATCCGCACCTCGCCCGGGCCCGGGTCGCCTACCTCGGCGTCCTCATAGCGGAGGACTTCGGGCCCTCCGGTCTCGTACATGCGAATGGCTTTTGCCAAGGCTGTCTCCTGATTGTCGTGTCCTGCCCGCGCCGCTATCATTGGCGCGACGGAAACGATTGTCAGACAGCCATGGCGCGGCACCCTTGACCGATTGCGCCAGGATTTGACATTTGATGACGGACACGACCGACGCCCCCACCCCACTCTCGCGGCAGCCTTATGACCGTCCTTGTTCGCAGCGCTTCCCTGACCAAATACCTGGCGATTGCCCGGGGCGCGGGCCTGGATCCGGTGCGCATGGTGGCCCAGGCAGGCCTGGACCAGGCCTGCCTGTACACCCCGGACCTGCGCATCCCGGAAGCGCGCCTGGCCGAAGTGCTGGAGGCCTCGGCGCGCGTCACGGCCTGCCATTCGCTTGGCCTGATGGTGGGGGAATCGTGGCGCCTGTCAGACTTCGGCCCGGTCAGCCTGCTGCTGCAGCACCAGCCCACGCTGCGCCACGCGCTGGCGGAGATCGAGCGCTACCGCCACTGGCTCAGCGACTCCATCTCCATCCTGGTCACGGAGTATCCCGAGATCGCGGTGCTGCATGTGACGTTGCAGACCGGCCGGCACCAGCCCGGCAGGCAGGCCATGGAACTGACCGTGGCCGCCCTGTACAGCCTGATCCGCGCCATCCTGGGCGCGTCCTGGAAGCCGCACAGCGTGCACTTCGCCCATGCGGCGCCGGCCGACCTGCAAATCCACCGGCGCCTGTTCGGGCAGCACATTGAGTTCGGTTCGGAGTTCGACGGGCTGGTGCTCGCCAGCGGCGACCTGGATCGCATCAACCCGCTGGCCGATGCCAGCCTGGCCGGGTATGCCAGGGGCTTCCTCGACCTGCAGCCGGGGGCCGGCAAGCCTTCGATCGCGGCCGACGTCCGGCGCACCCTGCACCAGCTGTTGCCGCGCGGGCGCGGCGCGGTGGAACAGGTCGCGCAAAGCCTTGGCATCAGTCCGCGCACCCTGCAGCGCCAGCTGGAGCAGGATGGCGATACCTTCTCCGCGCTGGTCAATGAGGTGCGCCGCGAGCTTGCGCAACGCTACCTGCAGGATCCGCAGCGGCCGCTGGCCCGGGTCGCCACGCTGCTGGGGTTTTCGGAACCCAGCGCGTTCTCGCGCTGGTTCGCGGCACAGTTCGGCAAGTCGCCGACACGCTGGCGCCAGGACGGCGCCTGAGCGCACTGCCTACTTCAGGTACTTCATCGTGGCGACGCCCGTTGCCACCAGCAGCTCCCCATCCAGCCACACCTCTGCGCGCGCAAAGAAGATCGAGCGTCCGCGCCGGTCGACCATGCCCTTTGCGGTCAGCAGCTTGCCCGTGCCGTTGCTCAGGAAGTTCGAGGTCAGCGACAGCGTGACCGCATGGCGCGCGGCCTCGCCCGGCGCCGAGTAAAGGCCCGAATAGCCAGTGGCGGCATCGAGCAAGGTGCAGATGGTGCCGCCATGCACGACCCGGCTGCGGTTGAGCATACTGGGCGCGAGCGGCAGCTCAAGTTCTACATAGTCGTCGCGCCACTCGGTGATCCTGACACCGATGCTCTCCAGTGCCGGATTGTCCAGGCAGAACTTCTCATCGCCCTCGCCTTGAGGTTTCACCGCATCCATTGCTTGGGTTTCCATTTCGCTGATCGTTTCGCTGATACCGGCGTGGCGCGCGTCGCGCGCTGGCCCGGAGCCTCATTTCTGCTTGATTTATGGCTTTTCGTAAATCTCTATTTCACGAAGCGCATCTTTTGCCAGCATGAATCGGCACCCTGGAGGTCATTCCTTTGCCGCGCCTGTGCCGCCTTTGACTCGGTATTGAGAACGACCTAGGCTAAGTAGGCTTCCCCTGCACCTTGGCCACGCGCCACGGGCAAGTGATGTACCGGCGACGTTGCGACGTCCTGCATAACCAGGAGGGTTCCCCATGAACATGCGGCCAGATCCGACATTTCACGCCTCGCCGGAACTCGCGATCAGCGCACCAGCGGAATCATTTGCCTATACGGTGCTGCTAAGCCCCGACGCATCGCAGCCAGACGCGCTCGCGGTGATCGACGCCAAACCCGGCTCGCCCACCTACAGCCAGGTGGTGCATACCGTGCCGATGACCAACAAGGGCGACGAGTTGCACCATTTCGGCTGGAATGCGTGCTCGTCGTCGTTGTCGCCGCTGACCGGCCATGCGTTTCTCGAACGGCGCTACCTGATCATTCCGGGCATGCGCTCGTCGCGCCTGTATATCATCGACACCAAGCCGCACCCGACCCAGGCACGGATCCACAAGATCGTTGAACCGGACGAGATCTTCCGCAAGACCGGCTACTCCAGGCCGCACACCGTGCACTGCGGGCCGGAGGGCATCTATGTCAGCACGCTCGGGGGCGGTGGCCCGGATGGCACGGACGGCGCGCCCGGCATCTTCATCATGGATTGCGAGACCTTCGACGTGCTGGGCCGCTGGGAAATCGACCGCGGCGAGCAGGAAAAACACTACGACTTCTGGTGGAACCTGCCGCGCGACTACATGGTGTCGAGCGAATGGGCCCTGCCGCCGCAGTTCGAGAACGGGCTGGTGCCCGAGGACCTGCTGGGCAACCGCTACGGGCACAAGCTGCATTTCTGGGACCTGCGGGCGCGCCGCAACGTGCAGACCATCGACCTTGGCGCCAACCACCAGATGGCGCTGGAAGTCCGGCCTGCGCATGATCCGATCCGGGAATACGGCTTTGTTGGCGTGGTGGTCGATACCACCAACCTGGAAGGCTCGATCTGGACCTGGTGGCGCGAAGGCGGCAAGTTCCACGCCGAGAAGACCGCAACCATCCCGCCCGAAGCCGCCGACGCAAGCCTGCTGCCGCCGCTGCTGCAGGGCTTCGGCGCCGTGCCGCCGCTGGTGACCGATATCGATCTGTCCCTCGACGACAAGTTCCTCTACGTGTCCTGCTGGGGCACCGGCGAAATGCGGCAGTATGACGTGAGCGATCCGCGCAACCTGAAGCTCGCCGGCTCGGTCCATATCGGCGGCATCGTCCGCCGCACGCCGCATCCCAACGGCAAGCCCTTCACCGGCGGCCCGCAGATGGTCGAGATCAGCCGCGACGGCAAGCGCGTCTACTGGACCAACTCGCTCTACTCCACCTGGGACAACCAGTTCTACCCAGACGGCATCCCCGGCACGCAGGTCATGGCGCATGCCGGCCCGGACGGCGGGCTGACGCTGGCCGATGACTACTGGGTCGAGTTTCCGGAAGGCTACCGCGCGCACCAGATCCGGCTGGAAGGCGGCGACTGCTCGACCGACTCGTTTTGCTATCCGTCGGTCAAGGCTTGACCGGTCACGCCTGGGAACAGATCGGCCTCTGGTCGGCAGTGCTGGCCAGCGGCCTCTATCACGGCATCAACCCGGCCATGGGCTGGCCGCTGGCGGTAGCGAACGGCCTGCTGGCGCATAGCAGCCGCGCCCTCCTTGCCGCGCTCGGATACCTGGCTTTCGGGCATGCGCTTGCGGTATTGGCGGTGACGCTGCCTTTCGGCATGCTGGCGGCCCTGGTCGCCTGGCAAGCGCAGATCCGCATCGGCGCCAGCGTGCTGCTGATCGGCTGCGGCATCGTGCTGCTGCTCAGGCGAGGCCACCCGCGCGCACTGGTGCGCATCGCGCCATCGCGGCTGGCGCTATGGTCGTTCGCGGTGGCGATCGCGCATGGTGCCGGCCTGATGCTGGTGCCGATCTATCTTGGCCTCTGCCGTGTCGAGACGGACCTGGGGCACCAGGCCGCCGCCACGCTCGCCAGCGCCAACCTGGGCATGGCGCTGCTGGTGTCCGTCATCCACACCCTGGCCATGTTCGCCGTGGGCGGCGCCATGGCATGGCTGGTCTACCGCTACCTGGGACTGAAGTTCGTGTCGCGGAGCTGGTTCAACCTGGAGGCGGTCTGGGCCGCCAGCCTCATCCTGGTGGGGATGCTGGCGCTGGCGCTTGAAGCCTTTGGATAGGCGCTGGACTCAACCGGCCAGCCGCGCCGCCAGCCGCCCGCGCGTGATCGCGGCGATCTGTGCCAGCGCTTCGTCAAGCTCCTGCTGCGTGCTCCGGCCAAGCCGGCGCTCGAACGCGGCGAAGATGCCTTCGCGGGTGTAGTGGCGCACGCAGATGATGAACGGGAAGCCGTGGCGCGCCTGGTAGTCAGCGTTGAACTGGTCCAGCGTGGCCTCTTGCTGCGCCGACATCGCATCCAGGCCGGCGCTCTTCTGCTCGGCGTTGGAATCGGCCGTCATCGTGCCCGCGCGGATATTGCGTGCCGACAACTGCGGGTGCAGGTTCAGGAAATCACGCTGGCGCGGCTCGTCGAGCTTGCGCACCACGTCCATCATGGCGCCATGCAGCGCCGTTGCCGATGCGAACGGCCGCTGCGCCCAGGCGCCCTCGGCGGCCTGCGGAAAGTGTTCGAACACGCTGCCGAAGGCATCGGCAAAGGCCGCTTCGTCCAGGGCGTTGACCGACGCCAGGTCGAGTGGTTGAGACATGGATGCTTCTCCCGTAGGGATCCCGCGCATGGGGAATCGTTGGATACGGGGCCGAGTATAGGAACGGCCCGCCGCAGCGGCGAGAGCCCGCGCCCTATAGATCCCATAACAGAAACCGATACCGCTAGCGGCGCATATCGCGCAGGTCGCGCAACTCCTGCGAGGCGGCGGTCAGCATGCCGCGCAGCCAGACATGCGCGGCCGAGCGGTGGCGCGACGGATGCCACAGCTGGTAGAAGCGCATGAACGGGAACTCGATCGGCGGCTCCAGCACCGCAAGCGGCACATGCTGCGCATGATAGTTGGCGAAGTGGCGCGCGGTGGTCAGGATCAGGTCGGTGCCGGGGATCAGGCTGGGCGCCAGGTTGAAGTAGGGACAGCTGACGCGGTTGTCCCGGTGCACGCGCATGGTGCTCAGCCCGGCATCGACCAGGCCGCGCTGGTCGCGCGAATACGGCGTGGGCACGATATGCGAGGCGCCCAGGTAGGCCTGGGCCGTAAACTTGCCGGGCTGCGCATGCACGCTGTCCTGCGCCACCACGCACACCACCTCGTCTTCCAGCAGCACCGACAGGTGCAGGTGCTCAGGCGGGTTGGGCCAGTTGCCGATCACGATGTCGACCGTACCCGCAGACAGCGCCTGCTCGTAATCAAAGGTGGCCCCCAGCGGCAGCGCCGACAGCCGCGCGTGCGGCGCCGCACGCCGCACCGCGCGCACCACGTGCGCGAAGAACGGCGGCGCCAGGTAGTCAGGCATGGCCACCACGAAGCTCTGCTCGGTGGTGGCGGGATCGAAGCGCTCGTCCGAGACCAGCAGGTTGTCCAGCGCGCTGAGCGCGGCCTGGGCATTGCGCGCCAGCTGCAGCGCGCGCTCGGTCGGCACCATCACGTTCTTCTCGCGCGTGAGCAGCGGGTCGTTGAAGATCGCGCGCAGGCGCTTGAGCGCGGCGCTGATGGCCGGCTGCGACTGGTTCAGGCGGATCGCCGTGCGCGACACGCTCTGCTCGGCGATCAGGATGCACAGCACGCGCAGCAGGTAGGTATCGAACGGGTCGTCGGCGCGAATCATGTTGGGTCCGTGGCAGCAAAAGTGGAGGCCTGGCGGGTGCGGCCGCCGCCGCTCCGGGCGGCAACGCCATGCCGGGCAATGGCAACTTTGTAGCGTGTCGCGCACCGCACGGCAACCGGTACAACCCGGACGAGCCTGCCCGGCGCGCGTGCGCGCACCCCCGAAAACGCCCTGACTAGGGTAATCCATAGGTACGCCGAAGGTCCGCCCCGTCTCCCGCAAACCCGCGCCACACAAGGGATTGCAGCCCATATCGGCGCTGCTATGGGGCCTATACCAGCCCCCTCGTTTCGCATTGGCGGGCCATTCATATACTTGCTCCCAACCCGGCGGACGGCATGCACCGCCGCCAAGCAAGACCTGGCAGAACACGACAAGACAGGAGACATCATGTCGATCACGAAACAAGGCATCCCAGTATTCGCCGGCACCGCCGACGACGCCGAGGACAGCGTCTACCGCAAGGTAACCTGGCGCCTGCTGCCCTTCCTCGGGGTGCTGTGGGTACTGGCCTGGCTGGACCGGGTCAACATCGGCTTCGCCAAGCTGCAGATGCTGGACGCGCTGCAGTTCAGCGAGGCCGTGTACGGGCTGGGCGCAGGCATCTTCTTCCTTGGCTACTTCTTCTTCGAAGTGCCGTCGAACATGCTGCTGCAGAAGATCGGCGCCAAGAAGACGATCATGCGCATCACCATCTGCTGGGGCGTGATCTGCATGCTGCAGAGCTTTGTCACCACGCCCACGCAGTTCTACATCCTGCGCTTCCTGCTGGGCGCGTTCGAAGCCGGCTTCTACCCGGGCGTGATCCTGTACCTGACCTACTGGTATCCGTCGCAGCGCCGCGCGCGCGCCTTCGGCACCTTCATGTCCGCCTCGGCCATCGCCGGCGTGCTGGGCGGCCCGCTGGCCGGCTGGATCATGACCGGCATGGCTGGCGTGAACGGCATGCACGGCTGGCAGTGGCTGTTCATCCTGGAAGGCATCCCGTCGGTGCTGGCCGGCATCTTTGCCTGGTTCTACATGACCGACAAGCCGGAGCAGGCGCGCTGGCTCTCCGACGACGACAAGCGCGTGCTGCAGGACGCCCTCAAGCGCGACAACGCCGCCCTGGGCGAGCGCGGCCACGACTGGCGCACGCTCTTCACCAACCCCAAGGTGTGGCTGCTGATCGCGATCTTCTTCTGCCTGCTGTGCGCCAACTCGACGCTGACCTTCTGGATCCCGACCATCATCAAGGACGTGGGCTTCACCACGCCGATGGCGGTGGGCTGGATCGCGGCCGTGGCCTACCTGTGCGGCGCCGCCGGCATGATCCTCAACGGCGCGCATTCCGACCGCCGCAACGAAGTGCGCTGGCACTTCAGCGGCGCGGCGCTGGTCGGTGGCGGTGCCATGGCCGTGCTGGCCGTGCTGCTGGGCGCGCAGGTGCTGTCGCCGGTGATCGCACTGCTGGCCATGACTGCCGCGCTGGTCGGCACCATGAGCGCCATCCCCGTGTTCTGGCAGCTGCCCAACCGCTACCTGGCAGGCAGCGCCGCCGCGGTGGGCGTGGCCCTGATCAACTCGGTGGCCAACCTGGCCGGCTTTGGCGCGCCTTATGTGATGGGGCTGGTCAAGAACACCACCGGCAAGCTCACCTCCGGCCTGTACCTGGTGGCGGCGATCGAGGTGCTGGCCGCGGTGCTGGTGCTGATTGGCATCCGCAAGCTGGGCGGCAAGCACGGCAAGCAAGGGGCCTGACATGGACGACCATAGCTTCGATCCCACCCGCCGGCGCTTCGCGCTGCAATCGATGACGCTGGGCGGCGGCGCGCTGCTGGCCGGTGCCAGCTGGGGCGCAACGCCCGATGCGGCGGCCCCCAACCAGACCGCAGCACCGGTGCAGCAAGGCGGCCTGAGCCCGCGCCTGACGCTGCACGCGCTGGACACCTATCACGGCACGCCCGCGGCCGGCATGCGCGTGGAGATGTTCCGCATCGACAATGGCCAGCGCACGCCGCTGCAGACCGTCACGCTGGCCGCCAACGGCCGCAGCGAACCGCCGCTGCTGATCGGCGACAGCTACCGCACCGGCACCTACGAACTGATCCTGCACGCGGACGAGTACTTTGCCGCGCGCAAGGCCAGCCTGCCGCAACCCTCCTTCCTGTCGAAGATCCCGCTGCGCCTGCGCGTCACCGACGCCAGCCAGCGCATCCACCTGCCCGTGCTGTTCGGGCCGTGGAGCTACAACTACTACCGCGGCAGCTGACGCCGCGGCCCTACCCGGAGACAAACGCATCATGGCAGGCATCAGCACACATGTGCTCGACGTATCCCTGGGCCGCCCCGTGGCCGGCATGCAGGTCGAACTGTTCGACGTCGCAACCCAGCCGCCACGGCTGATCGCGCGCACCCGCACCAACCACGACGGCCGCACCGACACGCCGATGCTGCCGCCGGCCCAGGCGCGCACCGGCGAGTTCGAGCTGCGCTTCTGGGTGGCGGACTACTTCCGCACCCCCGACGTGTTCGCCGACATCGTTCCCGTGCGCTTTACCATCGCGGACGCCGCGCAGCACTACCATGTGCCGTTGCTGTGTTCGCCGTGGAGCTTCGGGACGTATCGGGGCAGCTAAAGGCAAGAACCATGTCGCCCGTGCTGGAAAGCGGGCGACTGTTGACGACCTCGTCACCGCCCGCCCCTAGCGCGGCTTGCGCACTTCCGCTTCCCCCGGCAAGAGCACATCACCGTCGCTGGTCCGGGGCATCATCAACGGCACCGGCTTCCCGGTCCGCTTTTCCACCATCTGCGAGCGCCGCTCGCCCCGCGCAAACAGATGGTGTTCGCCCCATTGGCGCAAGGCCAATACGATGGGGAACAGGCTCTCTCCCTTCTTCGTCAGCACATACTCGTGATACGCACTGCCATCGGAAGCCGGCTGCGTCGTCAGGATGCCGGCTTCCACCAGCCGGCGCAGGCGGTCGGACAGGATGTTGCGCGCGACCGCCAGGCTGCGCTGGAAGTCGCTGAAGCGGCGCATGCCGTCGAAGGCATCGCGCACGATCATCAGCGACCAGCGCTCGCCGACCAGCTCCAGGGTGCGCGCGACGGGGCAGGTTTCATCGCTCGGGTCTTTGCGGGTGGCCATGTCTTGGTTGCCTTGGGGCTGTGCAGCCCGTCAATGTAGTTGCATTTTAAAACCAGTAGGCTTACGCTTCAACTGGTTTTATTTTGCAACCACATGGACTGGTATGGAAACCTCCCCCGCTACGCCGGTGACGGCACCGCCTCCGACTTGCCCTGCGGCACCGCGCGCGAACCTGCCGCGCGGCGCCGTGCTGCTGTTCGCCTGCGCCAGCGGCCTGAGCGTTGCCAATGTCTATTACGCCCAGCCGCTGCTGGATGCGCTGATGGCGGATTTCTCCATCAGCGCCGGGGCCATCGGCGGCGTGGTCACCGCCACCCAGCTTGGCTGTGCCCTGGCACTGCTGTTGCTGGTGCCGCTGGGCGACCTTGTGCAACGCCGCCGCCTGATGCTGGCACAGGTGTTTGCCCTGGCCGGCGCGCTGGCTGCCGTGGCACTGGCGCCGTCCGTTGCGGTGCTGCTGGCGGGGATGCTCCTGACCGGCTTGCTCGGCACCGCCATGACCCAGGGACTTGTCGCCTATGCGGCCGCGGCAGCAGGGCCGCATGAACGCGGGCACGTGGTCGGCACCGCGCAGAGCGGCGTCTTCATCGGACTGCTGCTGGCGCGTGTGGTTGCCGGCGGCGTCAGCGACATGGCCGGGTGGCGCAACGTCTATGTCTGCGCCGCAGCGGCGATGCTGGTGCTTGCGTGGCTGCTATGGCGTGCGCTGCCAGTGGTGGCCAGCGCCGGCCAGCGGATGCGCTATGCCAGCCTGGTCGCATCGATGTTCCTGCTGCTGCGCCGCGACCGGGTCTTGCAGATCCGGGGAACGATCGCGCTACTGATGTTCGCGGCGTTCAACATCCTGTGGAGCGCCCTGGTATTGCCGCTGAGCGCTCCGCCCTACGGGCTGTCGCATACCGCCATCGGCGCTTTCGGGCTGGTTGGCGCGGTGGGTGCCCTGGCGGCCGCGCGTGCGGGACGCTGGGCGGACCAGGGCTTCGGGCAGCGGACCACGCTCGCGGCACTGGTGCTGCTGGTGGCGGCCTGGCTTCCGCTGTCGTGGCTGGAGACATCGCTGTGGCCGCTGGCCATTGGCATCGTGCTGCTCGACCTGGGGGGCCAGGCCATCCACGTCACCAACCAGAGCATGATCTTCCGCACCGATCCCGCGGCGCACAGCCGGCTGGTCGGCGCGTACATGCTGTTCTACGCGGCGGGCAGCGGGCTGGGCGCCATTGCCACCACGGCGGTCTATGACGCCGCCGGCTGGCGGGGCGTCTGCGTGCTGGGCGCCGTGGTCAGCTTGCTGGCACTCGTGTTCTGGGCCGCCACCCGCCGCTTCATGCCGGCGCAAGCCGCGCAAGCGCATAAGGTGTAGGGCCTGCAGGGAACGTTCCGCGCATCAATGCCCCCCTCTGCGTCACTCGGGCTCGATTCCCGCTGCCTTGATCACCTTGGCCCATTTCAGGGTCTCGCTGCGGACAAAGGCGGCCAGTTCCTCGGGCGTCGACGGCGCAGGCTGGCCTCCGGTGCGGGCAAAGTAGTCGGTGGCAGCCGGGCCGGTCAGGCCATTCCGCATCAGTTCGCTCATGCGGTCCACTACGGGCTTTGGCGTTCCGGCCGGGAAGAAGGCCGCCGACCATGCCACCATCTCATAGCCGGGCAGGCCGCTCTCCGCCATCGTCGGGACATCCTTGAGCACCGGATTGCGCTGCGCGGTGGTCACCGCGACCGCGCGCAGCTTGCCGCCCTGGATCAGCGTCATGGCCGGCGATATATCGGAGATCATGAAATCGACCTGGTGCCCCATCAGGTCGGTCAGGGCCAGCGGCACCCCCTTGTAGGGCACGTGCAGCGCCTGCACGCCGGCCAGCATTTTGTAGAGTTCGCTGGCGATGCGGGTCGACGAACTGCCGCTGGCAAACGTCAGCGCGCCATTTTTTGCCTTGGCCAGCGCGGTCAGGTCTGCCAGCGTGCGTACCGGACTGTCGGGCGGCACCACCAATACCAGCCCGCTCTTGGCGATCAGCGATGCCGGGGCGAAATCCTTGATCGGATCATAGGGCAGCTTCTTGAACAAGGACGCATTGGCTGCATGCGTGGTGTTGGTCGTCACCAGCATGGTGTAGCCGTCGCCGGTAGCGCCGGCTACAGCCTTGGCGGCAATGAAGCCGTTGGCGCCCGGGCGGTTGTCCACCACCACCGGCTTGCCCGTCTGCGCGGTGATCCGCTCGCCGACGAAGCGCGCGCTGCTGTCGGTGCCGCTGCCCGCGGGAAACGGCACGATGACGCGGACTGCCTTGTCGGGATATTGGCTGGCGTCCGCGGCCTGCGCCGTCCCGGCTGCGACCGCGGCCAGCGGCAACAGCAGCCCGATGGCCATATTGCGCATGCATGGATGAATCATGCTTTGTCTCCTCGTGCCTTTGGCATCTGTTGATGGTTCGGACCCTGGCGCGGGCCGGGTTCAGGGCACCGCGTCGTGCGCCCGCACCAGGATGGCCTCGCACGGGCCACCCTGCGCCGCAAAGCTGAAAGTGCCGCCCTCCGGCACAAAGACCCAGTCCCCCGGCTTCGCTGAGAAGCGCTGGCCGTTGATCTCGCCGCAGACCGAACCCGACTGCAGGAACAGCACCTGCTCCGTTGCCGCCACCGCGTGCGCTTCGGCGCCGCCCGTGGCTTCCAGTTCCAGTGCGCGGATATCCAGGTGCCGGGCGCCGACCGTGTCGCGCGTAATCACGGGCCTTGCACGCACGCGATGGTAGTGAGGCAGGCTTTGCGCCGCCTCATGCGCCGGCACCTCGCGCAGGCTGTCCGCCTGCGCGCGGCAGCGGGGGTCATCCGCTGCGCTGGCGACCACGGCGGCGTTCGGGTTTTCACTGTACGGCGGCGCGTACACCACCATGACCCGCACCGGCTCGTCGCTGACGACCTCGAAGCGGTGGAATACCCCCATCGGATTGAAACCCCAGTCGCCCGCACGCAAGGTGCGCGCCCTGCCGGCGACCTCGCCGATGCCCTCGCCTGCCAGCAGGTAGGACGCCTGCTCCAGGTTCGGATGCGCATGGGGCAAGGCGCCATGGCCGCGAGAAATCGTGCCCAACAGCACCTCGATGCGCCGCGCCCCGACTGTCTCCTTGCCGATCACGCGCTGGTTGGCGGTTCCGGTATGGTTTGCCGGGGAATAGGCGGGCACATCGGCGGCGCGCCTTACGAATTGCGATGTCATGCGTTGTCTCCTGTTTAGTCCTCTTGTCGGGGAGCAGCTTTCGGCACGGCCAGTTCGGGATAACGATCGGTCAGCTGCGCGGGCATCTCCACGTCGAGGATGAAGCGGTCGCCTCGGTACCAGAACCGGCCTGCCGTGAGCACGTTGCCGTCGACATCCAGCGTGGTACGGACAATGCGCGCGACTGGTGCCGCAAAGGCATAGTCCAGGTCGCGCGCCAGCATGGCGTCGGCCGGCTCCACGGTCATGGTCTGGCGCATCGTGCCAAGCCGGTCGCCCAGCTGCTCCCGCAGCAAGTGGGCAATCTTGTGATGCTTCTCACCGCCGCGCGGGAACCTGGCGAACACCGCTTCGGCCACGTACAGCTCGATCAGGCAGAACGGCATCCCGTCATGCACATGCAGCTTGCGCAGCATCACATAGCGGTCCATTGGCGCGCCGCAGGTGGCAAGCCCGGGCGGCAGGGCCATATCCTTGCGCTTTTCCAGGATGCGGATCTCGAGGTCGCTGGCGCCGACCGAGACATCATTGATGGCCGAACGCATGCCTTCGCCCGGGCCGGACGGCACCATGATGACGTGCGTGCCCCGCCCGCGCTGGCTGCTGATCAGCCCCTCCTCGGTCAGCAAGGCAAAGGCCTGCCGCACGGTGACCTTGGCAATGCCGTACGCCTGCGCGAGGTGCTCCACCGTGGGCAGCTGGTGCCCGACCGGATACTCGCCGGCGACGATCTTGTGGCGCAGCACGCTTGCCAGCTGCCGGTAGCGGGTCACGCCGCCGGCGCTGTCGTCGGCCAGCGCGATGCCGTCATTGGCTGCGACACTTGCGGTGGCGCGCGTCATGACAGCAGGCTCCGCGGCACGCGCACCGGCATCGTCAGCAGGATCTGGGCCATTCCCTTGCCAAGCGGATCATTGCGCAGCGATGCCATGCCGCCGCCATCGAGCGCCGACTCGCAGACGAAGTTCATCGCGTCGAAGCCCGGCAGGTCAAAGCGCGACACCGGCCCCAGCACCAGGTGGCCCAGCCAGTCAGCCACCCGCGCGGCCGTGACCTCGGCGCGCAGCAGCGCGAGGTATTCCGGCCGGCGCGCAATCAGGCCGATATTGGAGATATCGCCCTTGTCGCCGCTGCGCCCGTAGGCAAGCCGGACCAAAGGGACTTCAATGCTGTCGCCACCGGCGGGGCTGGCGGCGGCACCCTGCGCCTGCGCCGTCGCGCGGGCGGCGGCGTCCGTCGCTGCGTGCCCGGCCGGGATGGAGACGGCAGTCCGCACGCCATCCATGACCACCGCCGGCGACAGCGCGCCCTTGTCCAGCAGGAAGGCGTATTGCCGGATCGATGGCGACGGGCTCGCGCGTCCGCCGCCCGATCCCGTGGTGCCCGGCGACCAGCTCGTGCCGGCTGCCGCGATTTCGCGCGCGAACAGTTCAAGGGCCGCCTTCTCGGAATGCATGACCGCAAGCCGCATGATCGCCTCGCGGGTATGGCGCGCCGCGGCGTGTGGCCCGAAGCAGGATTCGGCGCCCAGCACTTCGACCCGGGTGCGGGTGTAGTCGCCCCATCCGTTTTCCGCGAAGAGCCTGCGCGTGCGGGCCAGGATGGCCTCGGCCGTGCGCTCGGCCTTGGCCACGGCGTCAATGCCGACGATGGTCAGCTGGGCATTGCAGCGGAAGCCATCCATATAGGTGGCGCTGACCTTGTAGCAGTGGCCCGGCGCACGCCCACGTGCGCCGCGCACCTCGACCAGGTCCGGCCCGGCCTGGCGCAGCGTCACTTGCGTGAAATCGCAGGTCACGTCCGGCAACAGATAGGCCGAAGGGTCGCCGATCTCATACAGCACTTGCTCGCCGACCGTGGCAACAGTGACCAGCCCGCCCGTCGCGGGTGGCTTGCCCACCAGGAAGCTGCCGTCCGCCCGGCACGCCACCACCGGATAGCCGATGCCCGGCCAGTCCGGCACCTGCTCCCAGTCGGTATGCAGCCCGCCTGTCGCCTGGCAGCCGCACTCGATGATGTGGCCGGCCAGGCTGCCCTGCGCCAGCCGGTCATAATCGTCCGCCTGCCAGCCGAACTCATGCATCAGCACGCCCAGGGTCACCGCGCTGTCCACGCAGCGGCCGGTAATGACGATCTGCGCGCCCTGGTCCAGCGCCTTGCTGACCGGCAGCGCGCCGAGATAGGCATTGGCGCTGACCAGCTGGTCCGGCAGCGGCAAGCCCTTCTGCATGTCGGTGATGCCTGCCTGGCGCAGCGACGCCACCATCGGCATGACATCATCGCCCTCCACCACCGCGATGCGCACGGCAATGCCCTGCTCGGCGGCGATCGCCGCCAGCGCCTGCGCGCAGCCCCGCGGATTGATGCCGCCGGCATTGCTGACCACGCGGATGTTGCGCTCAACGATCTCCCGCAACAGGCTCTTCATCGTCACCGTCACGAAGTCGGTGGCGTAGCCAAGCTCCGGCTTGCGCAGGCGTGCCGAGGCCAGCACGGACATGGTCAGCTCCGCAAGGTAGTCGAACACCAGGTAGTCGATCTCGCCGTGACGCACCAGTTGCGGCGCGCCCACGCTGCTGTCGCCCCAGAAGCCGGACGCGCCGCCGATGCGCACTGTCTTGTCATGCATGGTCCTGTCTCCTTGCCTTTGGCTTACTTGCCGGTCCAGTTCGGCTTGCGCTTTTCGCGGAAGGCGAGCTGGCCCTCGCGCGCGTCCTCGGTCATGGCGAACAAGCCGATCTGGCTTTCCGTGAACGCCATCGACTGCTCGAAGGACATCGCATCGATATGCTTGAGGGTATAGAGCCCACGCCGGATCGCCGCGGGCGACTTGTCGAGCAGCCGGCCCAGCAGCCAGTCAAGCTTGCCATCCAGGTCCGCACTGACGTGGTTGACCAGCCCTGCCGCCAGCGCTTCCTGCGCGGTCAGCGGCTCGCCGCAGAGGCAGAGCTCATTGAGCACGCGCCGCGGCACCAGCTGCTGCAGCACGCTCAGCACCTGCGCCGGGAACACGCCCACCTTGACCTCGGGCAGGCCGAACACGGCCCGCTCGCTGGCCACCGCCATGTCGCACATGGCCATCAGCCCCATGCCACCCGCCATGCAGGCGCCGTTGACGCGAGCGACCAGCGGCACGTTGGAGCGCCGCGCCTGGCGCAGCAGGTCGGCAAGCCGCTGGCCCGGCTCCGAATAGTCGAACGCAAAGGACTTGCCGCTCTGCAGGTCGGCGCCCGCGCAAAAGGCCTGGTCCCCGGCCCCGGTGATGACCACGGCGCGGATGGCCTCGTCATGGCTGGCACGATCGATTCCCGCGTGCAGCCCGTCCAGCACCGCCGGATTGATCGCGTTGCGGCGCTCGGGCCGGTTGATGGTCAGCCAGAGGACCGCGCCGCGGACTTCGCTCAGGAGTTCTTCGTTCATGTTCAGGCCTCGCTTGCCGTGCCGGTCGCATGCGCCGATGCCTGGCGCGGTTCGCGGGATGCGCCGGATGCCATCAGGCTGTCGATGTCGGCCTCGTTGTAGCCGGCCTCGCGCAGCACCTCGCGGCTATGCTCGCCCAGGGCCGGGGCATGACGGCGCTGCGATGGCGGCGTGCCGTGCCATTCGCTGGGCACTGCCATTTCGCGGATGCGGCCCACCGCCGGGTGGTCGGTTTCGCTGAAGAAGCCGATGTCATTCAGGTGCGGATCATCGAGCAGCGATTCAAAGGTGTGCATCGGGAACACCGGAATATCCGCCTCCTTCAGCAGCACCTGCCATTCCTCCGTGGTCCGCCTGGCCAGTTCGTCGCTGACCATGCCGTAGAGCTCGGTGATGTGCGCCGTCCGGGTGGTGATGTCCGCGAAGCGCGGATCGGTGTCGTACAGGCCGGGCTTGCCGATCACCCTCAGGAAGGCACGCCAGTGATGGTCGTGATAGATCAGGCAGCAGACATGGCCGTCGCGGGTCTGGTAGGGCCGGCGCTCGGGAGACAGCAGGCGCGGATAGCCAAATCCGCCCTTGGCTGGCACGAAGGTCTCGCCATAGAGATGGTCGCCCATCACGTAAGGCACCATGGTTTCGAACATCGGCACATCGACGCGCTGGCCGCGGCCGGTGCTCGCCCGCGCGTAGAGCGCGGCACAGATCACGCCGAAGGCATAGAGCCCGACGGAACGGTCGGCAATGGTCAGCGGGAGATAGCGCGGAATGTCGCCGGTGCCCATGGCGACCGCCTGGGGCAGCCCGGTGGCCGCCTGGATCAGGTCATCGAACGCCGCCTGCGGGGCATAGCGTCCGCGCTGCGAGAAGCCGAACATGCCGACATAGACCAGGCGCGGATTGATCTGCGCCAGCGTCTCGTAGTCCAGGCCGAGCCGCTGCATCGCCTGGGGCCGGACGTTGTAGGCCAGCACGTCCGCATCCGCCACCAGGCGCAGCAGCGCCTCGCGCCCCTGCGGCGACTTCAGGTCCAGCACGATGCTGCGCTTGTTGCGGTTCAGCCCCAGGAAAAGCGGCCCCATCTTCTCATTGCCGCAAGGTCCGATGCCACGGGTGCTGTCGCCCGTGGGCGGCTCCACCTTGATCACATCCGCGCCGAGGTCGCCCATCATCTGCGTGGCCGAGGGGCCCATGAACACGGCCGTGATGTCCACAACCTTGACGCCAGCCAGCGCTCCCGTCCTTGTCTCCATCCTTGCTCCTGTCTTACTTCTATAGTTCTATTAATAGAACTATATGACAAGCAGCCCGGCGGTGCAAGGGCCACGGGCAGACGTGGAGATGCATGGCAGGAGGCAAGAAAGCCGTAGAATCCCCGGCTGACAACTTCCCTCAAGACCGTGAAAGCACTTTCCCGCCTGAACCTGAAGCAGGTCGCCCTGCTCTGCGCCACCCTGCTGGCATCTGTTTCGATCCATGCCGCATCCCCTGCCCAACCTGACGCAGCCAGCAACACCGCGGCGCCGCTGGGACTGGAGCTGGGCAAGGCCAGGTGCTCTCGCCTGGCGCCGCCGCAAAATCACGCCAGGACCGGCAAGTCCGAGTGGGCCGGTGGCGACGCCGTTGAGCTCAGGCACCTGGAGCGCTTCCACCTCCCGGGCCTGACGCGCGTGATCCTGAACTGCGACGCGCAGGACACCGTGGCGCTGATCACGATGACATTCGAGCGCACGGCCCTGGATGAGGTGCGCAAGAAGCTCGACGAACGCTATGCGCCCCTGCGCAAGACTGAAGGCGCGGCGGAGAATGGCTACGCCGAGTGGGCCGCCGCCAATGGCAGCCTGGAATTGCTCTATGGGCGCGACAGCAAGCACTTCACCGTGGCGTACTGGGCCAGGGGCGCGAAGGCGAGGTACTTCTCATATAGCGGCACTGACAACAAGAAGCCCGCCGCGGCCACGCCTGCCAGCCAGCCCCAGCCTGCGCCGCTGTGACGGGCCCCGCGCTCCACGCAGGCGCCGTGGACGCGCTAGCCGCACGCCTCAGTGGAGTTGGTCGAAGAGCGTCTTGCCAAAGTCATGCAGCAGGCGGATCAGCCGGTCTGCCACGGGCGAAAGCGGCTGGTCCTTGCGAAACGTGATGCCGAAGTTCCGCACAAGCGTGGCAGCGGGCAAGGGCACTTCCACCAGCTCGCCACCACTGGCGCGCAGGGTGCGGCGCGAGACAAAGGTCAGCAGCTCGGTATCGGCGACCACACGGGGAATCAGCGGGATCGAGTTGGTCTCGATCTGCACCACGGGCCGCGGCAGGCTGCGCGACTCCAGCGTGTGGTCGAGCCAGGTCCGGCTGGGGACGGCGCGATTGGGCAGGGCCCAACGATATCCGGTCAGCGCTTCCAGCCCCGGCTTGCGCACCCGGAAGATCGGATGCCCCCTGACTGCCGCTACGACCACGGTGTCTTTTAGCAGCGTCTCGCAGTGAAACTCGTCTTCCTGTTCCGGCACGAAGCCGAGAATCACGTCCACGCGCCCCTCCCGAAGATCGCCGCGTAGCTCGTAGTTGTTGCGAATACTCAGTTGCAGCACCACGTTGGGGGCTTCGCGCAGCAGCATTCTGCAGATCGGCGGCAACAGGTATTCCGCGCCCAGCGGTCCGCTGCCCAGTCTCACCGTACCCGCAACGCCCCGGGCAATGGCCCCGACTTCATCACGCACCAGCTCCGCCTCCTGCAACAGGCCGGCGGCCCGGGCGCGCAGCGCGGTCCCTGCCGCGCTCAGCTTCTGTCCCCTGCCGTCACGTTCGAACAGTGCCGCGCCCAGCGAGGCTTCGAGCCGGTCCACCGCCTTGGTCAGGGTTGGCTGGCTACGGTGCACAAGCTCGGCCGCACGCCGGAAGTTGCCGGCATTCGCCACGGCAAGAAAGTACTTGAGGTCACGCAAATCCATTACCGGCACTCCGCATCGGGTGGTCGGGAAGTCGGGGCACGACTGATTACTTATATTTATCGAATAAGGAAAATTATAAGCTGGACGGAATCTGACTGGCGGTACAAGAATGGCCCCATACCAAACCGATCGCAGCCATGCCCTACACCGTCCTTGTTACCGCGCCCCGCCTTGCCGATGCCGGCGTCCGCCTGCTGGAAGCCGCCAACGCCAGGTTGCACTGCCTGGCCAACCCCAATGACTCGCAGGAGCTGCATCACCTGCTCGGCACACTGCCGGTAGACGCGGTGATCTCGCGCACCGTGGATCTGACCGGTGCCGCCATCGACGCCTGCCCCACGCTGAAGGTGATCTCCAAGCATGGCGTGGGCGTCAGCAACATCGATGTCGGCGCGGCCACCAAGCGTGGCATTCCCGTCTACGTGACGCCCGGCGCCAATGCCCAGTCGGTGGCGGAACTCACGCTTGGCCTGATGTTCGCCGCCGCCAGGCGTGTGACGTGGATGGATAGCGAGTTGCGCGCGGGCCGGTGGTCGCGCGCGCAGGATGGGGTGGAACTGCATGGGCGCACCATCGGCCTGGTCGGATTCGGGCAGGTCGCGCAACGCGTGGCGTGCGTCTGCCTGGCACTGGGCATGCAGGTCGCGGCCTTTGATCCCGCCCTGGCCGGCACTGCAGTGCCGGCCGCCGGCGTCACCCGTTTCGACACGCTGGAAGCATTGCTTGCCGTGAGCGATGTGGTCAGCCTGCACGCTCCCCTGAACCCGCACACGCGCGCGATGATCGGCCCCACCCAGCTTGCATGCATGCGGCATGGCGCCATCCTGATCAACACTGCCCGTGGCGAGCTCGTCGACGAAGCGGCCCTTGTTGCCGCCTTGCGCGGCGGGCAGCTCCATGCCGCGGGCCTCGACACCATGGCCGTCGAGCCGCTGCCGGCAGGCAGCCCGCTGCTCACGCTCGACAACGTCGTGCTGACGCCGCATGTCGGCGGCTCTACGCCGACGGCGCTGGCGGCCATGGCCAGCGATGCCGTGCGCAATGTGCTCGGCTACCTGCAAGGGACGCCGCCGGCGCCGGCCTGGTGCGTGAATCCCGGCGTGCTTGCCGGGCTGGGCCAGCGCATCGCATAGCGGCTGGCTGCCACCCTTCCCACCCGGTTTTCCAGGAGATACCCATGCACACCGAGCAAGCCACGGCCCTGTCATGGCCGGCGGGATACCGCATCAACCCCTGCGCCGACGGCTTTCCGGCCCCGCTGATCGCGGCATTCCGCGAGCTGCCGGTGCCGGCCGTCGGGGACGCCATGAGCCGCCAGATCGGCACGATCGGCCTGCGTCCCTACCATCGGCGGCCGGAGGCAGTGCTGTGCGGCCCGGCCGTTACCGTGCGCGTGCGGCCCGGCGACAACCTGATGATCCACAAGGCCCTGATGATGGTCCGCCCCGGCGACGTGCTCGTCATCGACGGCGCAGGCGATGTCACCCAGGCGCTGGTGGGCGGACTGATGCGCACCACCTGCGTGGCAAAACGGCTTGCCGGCCTGGTGATCGACGGCGCGATCCGCGACGTGCTGGAATGGGCCGAAGACGGCATGCCCATCTTCGCGCGCGGCAATACCCATCGCGGCCCGACCAAGGACGGTCCCGGAGAGATCAACGTGCCGATCACCTGCGCGGGCATGGCGGTGATGCCGGGAGACCTGATCGTGGGCGATGCGGATGGCGTGATCGCGGTGCCGGCAGCGCAGGCCGCAGAGATCCTCGCGCGCACGCGCGCCCACCTGGAGAAGGAAACGAAGATCCGCGCCGGCAATGCCACGGGAACGTCGGATCCGGAGCGCTTCGATGCCACGCTGCGGGCCAAGGGGCTGCCGGTCTGACGGGCCTTCGCCTTACGTCATGGCCTCACAACAAAGATTACGGAGACAACGATGCAACGACGTCAGTTTATCCAGGCCGGCGCAGCGATGACGCTGGCCGCCTCCGGCTTCGTCCGGGCGCAAGGTCCCTGGCCGCAGAAGCCTGTCCGGCTGGTGGTGCCCTTCCCGCCCGGGGGCGGCACCGATGCCACCTCGCGGCTGATCGCCGAGAAGCTGGCAACGCTCGAGCGCTGGACCGTGGTGATCGACAACAAGCCCGGCGCCGGCGGCAACATCGGCCTGGACATGGTGGCCAAGGCCGCGCCGGACGGCTACACCATCGGCATGGGCCAGGCCGCCAATCTCGCCATCAACCCCGGGCTCTACCCGAAGATGCCGTTCGATCCGCTGAAGGACTTCACGCCCATTGCCGGCGTCGCGGCGCAGCCGGTGGTGCTGGTCGTGCGGCAGGACTCCCCGCTGCGCACGCTCGCCGACTTCATCCAGGCAGCAAAAGCGCGCAGCGGCGAGACCGGCATTGCCCAGCCGGGCAACGGCACGGTCGCACACCTTGCGGGAGAGATGCTGGCGCGGCAGGCCGGCGTGCGCCTGATGCAAGTGCCTTACAAGGGAGCGGGCCCGGCCATGAACGACCTGCTTGGCGGCCAGGTGGCTGCCTGCTTCGGCAACACGGTGTCGGTCATGCCGCAGCTTGCTGCAGGCAAGATCCGCGCACTGGCGGTGACCTCGGCGCAGCGCCTGTCCGCGCTGCCAGCCGTTCCCACCGTCGCGGAACAGGGCTTCGCGGGCTTCGAGGTAACGACCTGGCTCGGCCTGGTCGCGCCGGCGGGCCTGCCGGCCGAGGTGACAGCAAAGCTCGCGGCAGCAACCCTCCAGGTCATGAGCCGGCCGGATGTCCAGCAACGGCTGAAGCAGGAAGGCAGCATCGCAACCCCGACGCCGCCCGCCGCATTCGCCGCGCATATCCGTGCGGAGCACGCCAGATGGGGTGCGCTGATTCGCGAGGCACAGATCAAGCTGAGCTGACCAGGCCATCGACGCCGACGCGGCCGGGTTGCCCCGCAACGCCCGCGCCCGCCTAAAACCCCACTGCCTGCCCGTCGCGCCGCGAGTCCGAGGCCGCGATATAGCCGTCCGGCGCCTTGTAGATGAGCTGCGCCGAGCCGAACTCCAGGCTGTCGCGCGGCGCCACCTCGACGCGATGGCCCATGCCGCGCAGCGTGGCGACCACGTCCGGCGGCAGGTGCGCCTCGACATTCACCACCGGCCCGTGCTCCACGCGGAAGCGCGGGGCATCGCTCATGGCCTGCGGATTCTGGCCGAAGGCAGCGAGCCGCGCCATCATCTGCACATGGCCCTGCGCCTGCATCGAGCCGCCCATCACGCCGAATGACATCACCGGCGCGCCATTGCGGGTGACGAAGCCCGGGATGATGGTGTGCATCGGCTGCTTGCCCGGCGCCACGCAGTTGGCGTGGCCGGGCTTGAGGTTGAAGCCCGCGCCGCGGTTATGCAGCGCGATGCCGGTGCCGGGCACCACCACGCCAGAGCCGAAGCCGCGGTAGTTGGACTGGATATACGACACCATCGAACCCGCCGCATCCGCGCTGGACAGGTAGACGGTGCCGCCGCTCTTCGGGACGCCAGCGGTGGGTGTGCCGGCGCGTTTCATGTCGATCAGCGCCGCGCGCTCGGCAAGATAGGCCGGATCCAGGAAGGCGGCGGGCGCGTGCTGCATGGTGGCCGGGTCCGACACGTGGCGGTGCAGGTCGGCGAAGGCTAGCTTCATCGCCTCGATGCTGACGTGGTAGAAGCCGGCGCTGTCGCAGCCCATGCTTTCCACGTCGAAGCGGTCCAGGATGCCAAGGCCGATCAGCGCGGCGATGCCCTGGCCGTTCGGGGGAATTTCATGGAGCGTGTAGCCGCGGAACTGCTGCGCCATCGGCTGGACCCAGGCGGCGCGATGCGCGGCCAGGTCGTCGGCGCGGATGGCGCCTCCGGTTTCCTCGGCGAACGCGACGATGCGCGCGGCGAGTTCACCCGTGTAGAAGCTCTCGCCATCGCTCTCGGCGATGCGCTGCAGCGTGGCGGCCTGCTCCGGGAAGCGCCAGCGCTCGCCTGCCTGCGGTGCCCTGCCATCGCGCAGGAACGCCTTGGCAAAGCCAGGCTGGCCGGCCAGCACCGGCACCTGCGCGGCCCATTGCCGTGCGATCTGCGGCGACACCAGGAAACCCTGCTCGGCGTACTCGATGGCCGGCGCGAACAGCCGCGCGAACGGCAGCTTGCCGAAGCGGGCCGACAGCGCCTTCCAGCCCGCGACCTGGCCCGGCACGGTCACCGTATCCCAGCCCACCTGGGGCATGCTGTCGTGGCCGGCGAAATGATCCAGGGTCCAGCGCGCCGGCGCCCGGCCGCTGGAGTTGAGCCCGTACAGTTGCCCCTCGTGCCAGACCAGCGCGAACATGTCCCCGCCAATGCCGTTCATGACCGGCTCCACCACGGTCAGCGCAATCGCACTGGCAATGGCGCTGTCGATGGCATTGCCGCCTTCGTACAGCATGCGCAGCCCCGCCTGCGCGGCGAGCGGCTGGCTGGTGCTGACCGCGTTGGCGGCCAGCAGCGGCATTTTTTGCGACGGGTAGGGAAAGGTCCAGTCGAAAGGCAACATCGAGAACTCCACTCAGAACAGATGAAAGGGCGCGCGGGCGGCGCCCCAGGGTTGCTGCACGCGGCTTATTGCAAAGTCACGCCGGACTGCTTGACCAGCTTTTCGGTACGCGGGATCTCCGCGCTGACCATCGCGCTGAAATCGCCGACGCTGCCGCCGCGCGGCTCGGCACCGGTGGCAGCCAGGCGTTCACGGAACTCCGGCGCTTTGAGCAGCTTGTTGATCGAGACATTGAGCTTGCTGACCACGTCGGCCGGCGTGCCCTTGGGCGCGACAATGCCATACCAGGGCGCGATATCGAAACCGGCATAACCCTGCTCGGCAATCGTCGGAATCTCCGGCGCGTTGGGCGAGCGCTTGCCGGTGGACATGCCGAGCGCGCGCAGCTTGCCTGCCTTCACATACGGCAGGCCGGTCATGATGGTGTCGAAATACATCGACACCTGGCCGGACAGCAGCGCCGGGATCGCTTCGCCGGCGCCCTTGTACGGCACATGGACGATATCGATGCCGGCCGCGGCCTTCAGCATCTCCCCGGCGATATGCGAAGTGGTGCCGGCACCGAAGGAGGCATAGGTCAGCTTGCCCGGATTGGCCTTGGCATACGCGACCATTTCGGGCAACGTCTTGAACGGCAGCGACGGGTTGGACAACAGGATATTCGGCGTGACCGCGACCACCGCCACCTTCTCGAACGCATCCGGGTCATAGCTGAGCTTCTTGTACAGGAACCGGTTGGTCACCATCGACGCCGGCCCGGACATCAGCAGCGTATAGCCATCGGCCGGCGCGCGTGCGGCCACTTCGCTGCCGATCATCGCGGCGGCGCCCGGCCGGTTTTCAACCACGAAGGTCTGGCCGTATTCCTTGCCGAGCCCGATGCCGATCTGCCGCGAGATCAGGTCGGTGGCCGAGCCGGCCTGGAATGGCACGACAATACGCACCGGCTGGCTGGGCCAGTCGCGGGCGCCTTGCGCAAGTGCCAGTGAAGAGGCCGCCAGCATGGTAACTGCAAGCAGGCTGCGGATAGCAGTGGAACGCATCTTTGTACCCTCATCGATAGAAGAAATGGCATCCGCTGACAGCAACGGATGGCACTTCCCAGTCCGCAATATGCGTGCCATTGGCGTTGGGCTGATCCCGGCGCGCGTCCTGTCCGCCCCCTTCCGTTTCCTGGAAGTTTGCGCAGGTCATGCACCGGAGTCGCCCACCTGGCGCCGGCATTTGCCGGACTGTCTTGTCTCCGTGGGGCCAGCGCACTGCGTGGGTGCGCCGTGCCCCGCCCTGGTGGTGGGGTGTTCCTCACCCCATTGTTGTTATTCGACTTCCATGCAGAGGTACTTCGTCTCCAGATACTCGTCGATGCCATGACGTGAGCCTTCGCGGCCCAGCCCCGATTGCTTGACGCCGCCGAACGGCGCCACCTCGTTGGAGATCAGCCCGGTATTGATGCCGACCATGCCGTACTCGAGCGCCTGCGCCACGCGCCAGATCTTCGCCATGTCGCGCGAGAAGAAGTAAGCGGCCAGCCCGGATTCGGTATCGTTGGCCATCGCCACCACTTCTGCTTCGCTGGTGAAGCGGAACAGCGGTGCCAGCGGGCCGAAGGTCTCCTCGCGCGCGACCCGCATCGACGCAGTCGCATTGGCCAGCACCGTCGGCGCGAAGAAGGTGCCGCCGAGCGCATGGCGCTGGCCGCCCGTCAGCACCGTGGCGCCGTGCGCGAGCGCATCGGCGATATGCGCTTCGACCTTGGCCACCGCATCGGCGTCGATGAGCGGGCCTTGCGTGACCCCGCTGTCGACGCCATGGCCCGGCCGCAACTGTTCGACCGCGCTGACCAGCCGGCGCGCGACCTCGTCGTAGACGCGGTCGTGCACATAGATGCGGTTGGCGCAGACACAGGTCTGGCCGCTGTTGCGGAACTTGGAGGCAAGGATGCCCTCGACCGCGCGATCCAGGTCGGCGTCGTCGAAGATGATCAGCGGCGCGTTGCCGCCCAGTTCCAGCGAGAGCTTCTTCACGGTGCCGGCGCACTGCGCCATCAGCAGCTTGCCGATCGCGGTCGAGCCGGTAAAGCTGAGCTTGCGCACCACCGGGCTGGCGCACAGCACGCCGCCGATCTGCACGGCGTCGCCGGTCACCACCTGCAGCACGCCACGCGGCACGCCGGCCTGTTCGCCCAGCACGGCCAGCGCCAGCGCCGTGAGCGGCGTCTGTTCGGCCGGCTTGACGATGATGGTGCAGCCGGCGGCGAGCGCCGGGCCGACCTTGCGCGTGATCATCGCCGCGGGGAAGTTCCACGGCGTAATGGCCGCGCACACGCCCACCGGCTCGCGCAGCACCAGCATCTTCTGGCTGCTGCGCGGGCTGGCCAGCACCTCGCCATCGACCCGCTTGGCTTCCTCGCCAAACCACTCGAGGAAGCTCGCGGCATACGCCACCTCGCCACGCGCCTCGGCCAGCGGCTTGCCTTGCTCGGCGGTCATCAGCCGGGCCAGGTCTTCCTGGTGCGCCAGCATCAGGTCGGCCCAGCGGCGCAGCACGGCGGCACGCGCCTTGCCCGTCTGCGCGCGCCATGCCGGCAGCGCGCGCTCGGCGGCGCGCACCGCCTGTTCGGCTTCAGCCGCGCCGGCCAGGGGCACCGAGCCGATCCGTTCCTGAGTCGCCGGGTTGAAGACGGCGAGTTCTGCGCCGCTTTGCGCTCCGCTCCATTCGCCGTCGATCAGGCAATGGCTGCGCAACAGCGCGGTATGTTGGAGTTCCATGTGTTCCCCTTATTCGGCCAGCGCCTGGGCCAGCACCGCCAGCGCCGCGTCGAACTGCGCCTGCGGGATGGTGAGCGGATAGAGGAAGCGGATGACGTTGCCATAGGTGCCGCAGGTCAGCAGCACCAGGCCGGCTTCCAGCGCACGCGTCTGTACGCGCTTGGCATGCTCGGCACTTGGCTGGCCCGTGGCGGGATCGCAGAATTCGGCGGCAACCATCGAACCCAGCCCACGCACCTCGGCCATTGCGGGGCAGTGCTTGCGCTGCGCCAACAGGTGCTCGCGCAACTGCTGGCCCAGGCTGGCGGAGCGCTCGCACAGCTCTTCTTCCTCGATGACATCGATGACCGCGTGCGCCGCCGCCACCGCCAGCGGATTGCCGGCATAGGTGCCACCGAGGCCGCCGGGCAGCGGCGCATCCATGATCGCGGCCCGGCCACTGACCGCCGACAGCGGCATGCCGCCAGCCAGGCTCTTGGCCATGGTAATCAGGTCCGGCTCCACGTCATGGTGCGACATCGCGAACATCTTGCCGGTACGGCCAAAGCCGGTCTGCACTTCATCGGCAATCAGCACGATGCCGTGCTGGTCGCACACCGCCCGCAAGCCCCGCATGAAATCGGCCGGCGCCGCCTGGAAGCCGCCCTCGCCTTGCACCGGCTCAACGATGATCGCGGCCACGCGGCCCGGATCGATATCGGTCTTGAACAGGCCTTCAAGCGCCTGCAGCGCCCGCTCAGTGCTGACGCCATGCAGCGCGCTGGGGAACGGGGCGTGGTAGATGTCGGAGGGGAACGGGCCAAAGCCGATCTTGTACGGCGCCACCTTGCCGGTCAGCGCCATGCCCAGCAGCGTGCGTCCATGGAAGGCGCCCGAGAAAGCGATCACGCCGGGGCGGCCGGTATGCGCACGGGCGATCTTGATGGCATTCTCCACGGCCTCTGCGCCGGTGGTGAACAGGGCCGTCTTGTTCAGGCCCTGGATCGGCACCAGCGCGTTGATGCGCTCGGCCAGCGCGACATAGCCCTGGTAGGGCACGATCTGGTAGGCGGTATGCGTGAAACGCTCCAGCTGCGCGGCGATGGCCTGCATCACGCGCGGGTGGCGGTGGCCCGTGTTGAGCACGGCGATGCCGGCGGCGAAGTCCGTGTAGGCACGGCCTTCCACGTCCCACAGCGTGGCGTTCTCGGCGCGGTCGGCGTAGAAATCGCACATCACGCCCACGCCGCGCGGCGTCGCGAGGGTACGGCGTTGGTTCAGTTCGAGGTTTTTCATGGTCTTTGTGCGGTGAGGACTGTCGGCACCGGCCGACTCGCGAAACGGGCACCGCTGGCAGGGGCCCAGCGATGCCAGCCATTTCAACCGGCCTTGGCCCTATAATCCAGTACCGCTTTTGCAATTCCGATGGTGCCAATTTGAAATCGATCTGCGGCGACCAGCTGCTCCAGCGCCTGGGCCCCGAAGGCACGGCGGCACTGGGCAAACCGCTCAACCGGGGCCTCTACGAATGCATCCGCGGCGCGATACAGGACGGCAGCCTTGCGCCGGCCACGCGCCTGCCGCCGCAACGCGACCTGGCCGCCGAGCTGGGGTTGTCGCGCAACACGGTGATGTTTGCCTACGACCAGCTGCTGGCCGAGGGCTACCTGTACGCGCGCACCGGCAGCGGCACCTTCGTTGCCGCCACCGCGCCGGAGCGCTACCTGAACGCCGCCGCCGTGCCGGCGACCGAGGTCGGGCCGCAGGCCATGCCCGGGCTGTCGCCGCGCGGACAGCGGCTGCTGGCCAATGCCTCGGCCTCGCCCACGCAATGGGGCGCCTTCATGCCGGGCGTTCCCGACGTCACGCGCTTCCCGCATCGCCGTTATGCGCAGATCTCGGCCCGCCTGTGGCGCAACCCGCACCCGGAGTGGCTGAGCTACAGCCATGGCGGCGGGCTGCCGGCGCTGCGCGAAGCCCTGGCGGCGCACCTGCGCGTGGCGCGGTCGGTGCGCTGCGATCCGGACCAGGTGCTGATCACCGAGGGCATACACCAGGCCATCGACCTGGTGGTGAGGATGCTGGGCTCGCCCGGCGACCAGGCGTGGGTGGAGGAACCCAGCTATTGGGGCATCCGCGGCGTGCTGCAGGTCAGCGATATCGGCATGGTGCCGAAGCTGGTGGACGACGAGGGCCTGACGCTGCCCGACACCGAAGCCGGCAGGGAGATGCCCGCGCCGCGCTTTATCTTCGTCACGCCCTCGCACCAGTACCCGCTTGGCGCCGTGATGAGCCTGAAGCGCCGGCGCGCGCTGCTGGAGTACGCCCGCCAGCGCGGCAGCTGGATCGTGGAGGACGACTACGACAGCGAGTTCCGTTTTTCCGGACAGCCGGTCCCGTCGTTGCAGGGCATGGAACCGGATGCGCCGGTGATCTATATCGGCACCTTCAGCAAGACCCTCTATCCGGGCTTGCGCATGGGCTACCTGGTGCTGCCGCGCAGCCTGGCCGGCGCCTTCCAGACCGCGCACGCCGAGCTATACCGGGCCGGCCACCTGATGACGCAGGCAACCGTCGCCGAATTCATGCAGGCGGGCGACTATGCCGCCCACATCCGCCGCATGCGGCCGCTGTATGCCAGGCGGCGCGCCATCCTGGCCGCGTTGCTCGAGCGCTACCTCGGCCCCGGCGCGCTGCACGAGCACGGCAGCAATGCCGGCCTGCACCTGGTGCTGCGCCTGCCCGACGATGCCGACGACGTGGCCATCACCGCCGCCGCCCGCGAGCGCGGCATCATGGTGCGGCCGCTGTCGCGCTATTTCATCGGCGCTGCCGTGCAGCGCGGCCTGCTGCTGGGGTATGCCTGCGTGCCGGAGGAGGACATCGCGCCGGCCTTCGACAGGCTGCTCGGCTGCCTGCCGCGCGGCGGCATGCGCGCCCCGCAGCGTTGAACCGTGCCGAGAGACAAGCCCCGCCGTCCTGAAGGCGACTTCATCCTGAAATAACGGAAGATGCAATGAATCAACTGTTGGTCCGCAATGTCCGGCTCGCAGCCGGGAACCAGGTCGATATCCTGATCGCAGACGGCCAGTTCGCGAGCATCGGCGCCGGGCTTGACACGCCGGCCGGATGCCAGGTCGAGGACGGCGCCGGCGCGCTGGCGCTTCCCGGCCTGGTCGAGGCGCACACCCACCTGGACAAGACCCTGTGGGGCATGCCCTGGTATCGCAATGAGGTCGGTCCCAACCTGACCGACCGCATCGACAACGAGCGCCGCTGGCGCGCCGCCACCGGCCACGATGCCCGCGCGCAATCGCTGGTGCTGGCGCGCGCCTTCCTCGCGGCGGGCACCACGCGGCTGCGCACCCACGTCGACATCGACACCGACGCGGGGCTGCGCCACCTGCAAGGCGTACTGGCCACGCGCGACCAGCTGTCCGCGCAGATGGACATGCAGATCGTCGCGTTCCCGCAGTCGGGCGTGCTGGGGCGCCCCGGCACGGAAGCCCTGCTGGATGCGGCGCTGCGCGATGGCGCCGACATCCTCGGCGGGCTGGACCCGTGCGCCATCGAAGGCGACCCGGTGCGCGCGCTGGATGTCCTGTTCGGCCTCGCGCAGCGCCATGGCCGCCCGCTCGACATCCATCTGCACGAGCCCGGCACCATGGGCGCCTATTCCCTCGACCTGATTCTGCAACGAACGGCCGCGCTGGGCATGCGCGGCATGGTCACGGTCAGCCACGCCTTCTGCCTGGGCGATATTGCCGAACGCGAGCGCGACGCGCTGCTGCGGCGCATCGCCGACCTTGGGGTTGTCATCGTCACCACCGCGCCGCCGTCGCGCCCGGTGCCGCCGGTCGCCGCGTGCCGCGCGGCCGGTGTCAGGATTGCCGGCGGCAACGACGGCATCCGCGATACCTGGACCCCATACGGCTCGCCCGACATGCTGGAGCGGGCCATGCTGATCGGCCTGCGCAACAACTTCCGCCGCGACGACGAACTCGCGCTTGCGCTCGATTGCGTGACGCACGCGGCCGCCGGCGCATGCGGCTTCCAGCGCTATGGCCTGGCGCCGGGCGACCGGGCCGACCTGGTGCTGGTCGCCGCGCAAACGGTGGCCGAGGCGGTCGTGGCAAGGCCGGTGCGGCAACTGGTGGTGTCGGCCGGCCGGGTCGTGGCACGCAACGGCGCGCTGGCATGAACGCATCCGTCAAATAAACTAGCTGCAGGGCGGCGTTGAAATCGTGCTCTTGCGTCGCGCGGCAGTCGCCTGCAAAGCACATTGCGCGCCGGGGCCAGGTGACAAGCGGCCCGCAACCGCACGGAGGTGGCCTTCAATGAAGCCTCGTCACGATCCACAGCAATGGCGCCGCTTCTATATCCTGGATGAGAAGAACCGGCCAGTGCAGGTAACCGACCACGACGAATGGTCGCGCTGGATGGCGGACAACGACCTGGTATTCCGCCGCACCCTGCTGGAGCAGTCCGGCGGCATGGTGACGACCCGCTTCCGGGGCGTGTCCGAGGCCGCACCGACGGACACCCCCTTGTTCATCACCCGTGTGACCGGGCTGGCCGAGCAGGACAATGAAAGCTATGGCGCGCAGACGCTTGACGCGGCGCTGGAAGAGCATGAGCGGATCGTGCAGAAGCTGCTGCGCCAGCTGACCGGGCGGTGACAGGCAGCCCGGACCAGCATGCGCCTTTGCCTGGGCCCTGGTGCCGGTCGCACCGCGAGTGAACATGCGTCACCTGCTGGAAGCCCGCCTCGTCAACGATGCCTTTGGCGATCCTGGGCTGTTCGTAAGCTTCCTGGACGAACGGCGCGCGCTGCTGTTCGACCTGGGCGACATCGCCCGGCTGATGCCGCGCGAGCTGATGCGCCTGTCGCATGTGTTTGTCACGCATGCGCACATGGATCATTTCTCTGGCTTCGACAAGCTGCTGCGGGTGCTGCTCGGGCGCAAGCCGCGCATCGTGCTGGTCGGCGGGCCGGGATTCCTGGCACAGGTCGAGCACAAGCTGCTCGCCTATACCTGGAACGTGGTGCATCGCTACGCCATCGAACTGGTCATCGAAGTGGCCGAACTTGGACTGGACGGGCAGATGCGGCGCGCCTGCTTTTCCAGCCGGCACGGCTTTGCCAGGGAGGCCGAGGCGTGTGTCGAGAGGGCCGGCGATATCGTCCACGACGAAGCGACGTTCCGGGTGCGCGCCTGCTTTGTCGACCACGGGATTCCATGCCTGGCCTACCTGGTGGAGGAAAAGGCCCGGCTCGGCGTCAACAAGGAACGCCTGGCTGCATCGGGCCTGACCACCGGCGCCTGGCTGCGCGAACTCAAGCATGCGGTCCTGACCGGCGCGGCCGGCGATACCCCGATTCTTGTGCAGTGGCGGGACAGGAGCGGCGACCATGCGTCGGCGCGAACGGTCGGCGAGCTGAGCCGGCTGATCCTGGCTACCGAGCCCGGCCGGCGCATCGGCTACGTGACCGACCTGCGCTATACGAGCGCGAACGTGCAAGCATTGTCGCAACTGATGCAAGGCGTCGACCAGCTCTTCATCGAGAGCGTGTTCCTGGATGTCGACCGGGCACACGGCCTGCGCAAGAACCACCTGACCGCTGCCCAGGCCGGATGGATTGCGCGCAGCATAGGTGCGCGCGCGGTGACGCCGTTCCATTTTTCGCCACGCTATCAAGGGCGCGCCGATGAACTGGCCGCCGAGGTACGGGACGCCTGGGCCACGGAGTCCTTTGCAGAACAGGTACCGCCGGCGGTCTAGATCTTGATCTGCGTGCCAATCTCGATCACGCGATTTGCCGGTATGTTGAAGTAATCAGCAGCATTGCCGGCGTTCCTGCTCATCGTGGCAAACAGACGTTCACGCCATGACGCCATGCCACTGGGACCGCCGGCTGCAGCGACGATGGCCTCGCGACTCAGGAAGAACGAGGTGTCCATGATGTCAAACTCCAGGCCAGCCGGCGGAGGCAGCGCGCCGAGCGCCTGCGCGACATCGGGCCGGTTCATGAAGCCGAAGCGCAGCGTTATCCGGTAGCAGGCGTGTCCGAGCGCTTCAACGGCTGCGCACTCGGTCGCCGGCACCGATGGTACATCCTTCATCTTCACGGTAAGAAACACGACGCGCTCGTGTAGCACCCTGTTATGGTTGAGGTTATGCATCAACGCGTGTGGCACCACATCCGGTGTCGGGGTGAGGAACACCGCCGTGCCGGGCACACGCGGCGGTGGTGCGAGAAACAGCGAATCCAGGAACGACTTGAGGGGCACGTCGGTACTTTGGAGCCGCTCCAACAGGGCTTGCCGGCCGCGAACCCATGTCAGCATCACGACGAATATCCCGGCCCCGACAACGAGCGGGAACCAGCCCCCTTCGGCAACTTTCAACAGGCTGGAGGAAACGAAAGCCATATCCACCGCAATAAAGAAGCCGGTTGCGACAAGGCTTAGCAGCAGGTTGTAGCGCCAACCGTAGTGGATCACAAAGAAGGTGAGAAGCGTCGTCACCAACATCGTGCCGGTGACCGCGACCCCATACGCCGAAGCGAGATTGGACGGGATCCGAAGCCGAGCACGGCAACCAGAACCGCAACAAGCAACATCCCGTTGAGAGTCGGTATGTAGATCTGACCGATCGCTCGCTCCGATGTGTGCACCACGTTCATGCGTGGCAGATAGCCCAGCTGGATTCCCTGTTTCGTCAGCGAGTAGGCACCCGAAATCGTCGCCTGCGACGCGATCACTGTTGCCGCTGTCGCGAGTGCAACCATCGGATAAAGGGCCCACGACGGAAACAGCAGGTAGAAGGGGTTCTCGATTGCTTTTGCATTCACAATGATCAGCGCGCCCTGCCCCAGGTAATTGAGCGCAAGCGCCGGGAATACCAGCCCGAACCAGGCCAGGCGAATCGGGGCACTGCCGAAGTGCCCCATATCGGCGTAGAGCGCTTCGGCACCGGTGAATGCGAGCAGCACCGCCCCAAGCACCGCGAACGAGGCGAACCCGTGCTGCGTCACGAAACCGAGCGCGTGCAGCGGGCTGAGCGCGCCCAGGATTGCGGGATACCGGGCGATGCCGTGGATGCCCGCGGCGGCCAGGGCGAGAAACCACACGATCGTGACAGGCCCGAACAGCGCGCCGATGGCGGCGGTGCCATGCCGCTGGAACAGGAACAGCGCGATCAACACACCCACCGATGCCGGCAAGACATAAGGCTGCAGCGCGGTAGTGCCCACCTCGATGCCTTCGAGCGCCGAGAGCACCGACATGGCAGGTGTCAGCACCGCATCGCCATAGAAGAGCGCCGCGCCGAACAGGCCCACCAGCAGGATCGGCGTCGGCGAGCGGCCGACCTTTTTCACTGACGACAGGGCGAGCGCGAGCAGTGCCATGATGCCGCCTTCGCCCCTGTTGTTTGCCCGCATGATGAGGATCACGTACTTGAGCGAAACCACCACCATCAGCGCCCAGAGGATCGCGGAGATGCCGCCAAGTATGTTCTCGGTTACGAGCGGAATCCCGTGGGCTGGATTGAAGGTTTCCTTGACCGCATAAAGGGGGCTCGTGCCGATATCGCCGTAGACCACGCCCAACGCAGCAAGCGTGAGCGCTGCGCGGGATTGCTGCGGGTGCGACGCGGCTGGCGTTTCACCGTTCATGGCATGGGAATCCACCGCTGCTCCTCGATTTTCGAACGGATGGTCCGCCTGCTCAGGGCAATCACGTGAGGGCGCCCCCGCCGCGAGCCATTCTGTCCGGGCCCCGCCTTTCGGCAGCGAGAGACGTATTCGACCCATGCCCGCCGCATGCAAATTGCCGCCAAACCTGTCGTTGGCCCAGCCTTGCTACAATTCTGGTTCACAGAACGGCAAATATCATGGGCTTTGAACAACTCGCAGCACTAAGGGATCAACTGGCAAGCAAGGCGAAGGCCGAATCTCGTACGGAAGGCAAGCGCCGGCGCCCTGCGCCGGCTGCCGCGCAGGCTGCGGCGCCCGCGAAGCCGCCCGTCGATCCGGTGGTGCATTCCATTGCCCGGCTGCAGAAGCACTTCCCCAAGGCGTTTCCGAAGAATCCGGCGCCCAAGGTGCCGCTGAAGGTCGGCACGTTCGAGGATCTGGCCCAGCATGCGGGCAAGCTAGCCCTGACCGAGGCGGAGCTGCGTGAAGCGATCCGCACCTGGTGCAGCGGCGCACGCTATTGGTCGTGCATGGTGGAAGGCGCCAAGCGGCTGGACCTGGAAGGCAATGAGGCCGGCGTCGTCAGCGTGGCGGATGCCAAGCGGGCCCAGCAGCTGAAGGCCCGCCGCGGTGCGGGCACCCGGCCGCGGAAAGCCAAGCCCGCCACGCCCGCTGCCACGCCTGACACCCCTGCCGCGCCCGCCGCCACGCCTGACAGCCCCGACACGCCTGCCGCGCCCTGATCCCCACCGTCGGATCTGCAGCGGCGCTTACGCCAGCACCGCGCGCGCGATCACCGTCCGCTGGATTTCCGACGAGCCTTCATAGATGCGCAGGATCCGCGCATCGCGCACCAGCCGCTCCAGCGGCATTTCGCGCGTGAAGCCGTAGCCGCCGTGGATCTGCAGCGCGGCGTCGGTGACAAAACCGACCATCTCCGAGGCATAGAGCTTGGCCATCGATGCCTGCTCGGTGAAGGGCTCGCCGTCCCGGCGCCGCACCGCTGCCTGCAGGGTCAGCAGCCAGGCCGCCTCCAGCCGCGTGCGCATGTCGGCGAACATCCATTGCAGGCCTTGCTTGCGCGCCAGCGGCTCGCCGCCGACCTGGCGCTGCCTGGCCCAGTCCGCCGCGCAGGCCAGCGCTGCCTCGGCAATGCCCAGGCTGGTGGCGGCCACGTCCAGGCGGCTGTTGTCCAGCACCTTCATCGCGGTACGGAAGCCCGTGCCTTCCGGCCCCAGCCGGTTGGCGGCGGGGACGAAGCAGTCCAGCGCCACCTCATGGGCCGGCGCCCCGCGAATCCCCATCAGTTTCTCGGCGGGTGCGATCTGCACGCCCTCGCTGTGCCGGTCCACCACGAAGGCGCTGATGCCGCGCGTGCCGGCGGCCGGATCGGTCTTGGCGTAGACGACGATAAAGTCCGCAGCGTCCGCATTGGAGATGAAGTGCTTGACCCCGCGCAGGCGGTAGCCGTCGCCCTCCGGGGTGGCGCGCGTGGCCATGTCGGCCGGGTTGGAGCCGGCGCGCGGCTCGGTCAGCGCAAAGGCGCCCAGCTTGCCGCCGGCGGCCGCATCCGGCAGGTAGCGCTCGCGCAGGCTGTCGTCGCCGCCGATCAGGATGGAATCGGTCGCCAGGTAGTGCGCGCCGATCATCGACGAGGTCGAGGCGCAGGCCTTGGCAACCTCCGCCAACGACAGGATCAGTGCCACCGGCGAGGTCTCGGTCCCGCCCCAGCGCTCCGGCAGGTTCATCCCCATCAGGCCGAGCTCGGCAAGTTGCGGCACATAACACGTGGTGGAGGCTTCGGCCCGGTCCACCTCGGCCGCCTTCGGGGCCAGTTCGCTTTGCGCGAAGCGGCCGATGGCGTCGGCAATCTCGAGATCGCCCGGCTCGACGCCCAGTCGTTTATGCATGTTGTTTCTCCTTGCTGAACACTTGCGGATGCGCCGTGGCAGCGTTGGCCAGCTCGGCCAGAATGGCTTCGGTATGCTGCCCCAGCGCAGGCGCGGGCGTCACGCGATTGGCGCCGTAACCGGAAAACTTCACCGGCTGCGAGGGCAGCCGCACGGTGCCGCCCTCCGGCCCGGGCACTTCGGCAAGCAGGCCGCGGTGGGCGGCATGGTCGCTCTCCAGGGCGTCCTTGACGTTGCGGATGGGCGCGACGGGAATGCCCGCCTCGCTCAGCAGGCGGTTCACCTCGGCCACGGAAAGGCCGGCCGACCAGGCTTCGAGACCGGCGCGCAGATCGCCCTCGAAGCGGCAGCGCGTCTCGTCGTCGGCAAAGCGCGGGTCCTGCGCCATCTCCGGCCGGCCGATGGCATTGGCCAGCGCCTGGAACAGCTTGTTGTTCAGCACCGCCACCACATAGAAGCCGTCTGCGGCGCGGTACACGCCGAACGGCGCGGACGAGGGATGGCGGTTGCCGACGCGCCGCGGCGCCAGGCCGGTCGCGGCATAGCGCGCGACCAGGGTGGCGCTCAGGCTCAGGGTGGCGTCGAACATCGAGACATCGACATGCGTGCCCCGCCCGGTCTTCTCGCGCGCCAGCAGCGCGGCCAGCACGCCCCATGAGGCGAACAGGCCGCTGACCGCATCGGAGATGGCCTCGCCCAGCATGGTCGGGGTGCCGTCCGGGGCGCCGGTGGCATCCATCAGCCCGCACATTGCCTGCAGGATGATGTCGTAGGCCGGGCGGTGCGATTCCGGCCCGGTCTGGCCGAAGCCCGACACGCTGGCGTAGACCACCGGCGGATTCAGCGCACGCAGCGCCTCATAGCCGATGCCCAGCTTGTCCGCGACACCCGGGCGGAAGTTCTCGACCACCACGTCGGCCCGGACGCA
Source organism: Cupriavidus sp. FW305-46 (assembly GCF_058787075.1). Taxonomy (NCBI): domain Bacteria; kingdom Pseudomonadati; phylum Pseudomonadota; class Betaproteobacteria; order Burkholderiales; family Burkholderiaceae; genus Cupriavidus; species Cupriavidus sp. FW305-46. Next base: position 8,746 of record NZ_JBYSZI010000015.1, on the reverse strand, counting down.
GAGCGAGCGCGCCAGCTCCAGGCCCGCTGCCGTCTTCAGGTCGATCACGATGCTCTGCTTGTTGCGGTTCATGGCAGAGAACAGGCCGCTCTTGCCATCGACAAAGGGACCGACCGCGCGGTAGTCGTCGCCGCCAGGCGGTTCGATCTTGATCACCTCTGCGCCAAGGTCGCCGAGCAGCGCCGTGCAGTAAGGGCCCGCCAGCACGCGCGAGAAATCGATCACGCGGATGCCGGCAAGCGGCAGGTCGGAATGGGTCACGTCTTGGCCTCCAGGCTTGCAAACCCGCGGGCTTGCGTTTCAGTGACACCGATTCTGCGCAGCGCAGGCTATCAAGTAAAATATTGAATTCGACTAGCACCTATAGGATTTCCTGATGCGCGTCTCCTTGCGGCTGTTGCGCTACTTCGCCGCGGCGGCGGAAACCGGCAGCACCACGGCGGCGGCGCGGCTGCTGAACGTCTCGCAGCCCTCGATCTCCGTTGCCATCCGCGAACTGGAGACGCTGTTCGAGGAAGCCCTGTTCGCCCGCGATGTCGGCGCAAGGATGACCCTGACCCGCTTCGGCGTGCGCAAGCTGGCGGAAGCGCGCCACATCCTTGGGGCAGCAACGGCATTTGAAGTGGACAAGAGCGGCGATGCCGCCGCGGGCGAGGTGCAGATCGGCGTGTTCCGCACGCTGGCGCCGGTCTACCTGCCGGTGGTGCTGCGCCTGGCACGCGAGCGCTATCCCAAACTGTCGGTCCGCTTTGTCGAAGGAGATCTCGCCCAGCTGGAAGACTGGCTGCACGGTGGGCAGATCGAGCTGGCGCTGACCTACGACGTCGGCATGCCCAATGACATCGAGCGCGAACTGCTGGCAGAGCTGCGGCCCTACGGCCTGCTGCCTGCGGGCTCGCGGCTGGCCAGGCGCAAAGGCAGCCTGTCGCTGCACGAATTGGCGCAGGAACCGCTGATCCTGATCGACCTGCCGCACAGCCGTGAATTCCTGATGGCGCCGTTCTGGCAATTCGGGCTGCAGCCCGAGGTGCGCTACCGCGCGACTTCGCTGGAACTGGCGCGCGGCATGGTGGCGAACGGACTGGGCGCGGCGCTGCTGATCACGCAGGCGCCGGCGTCGTCCCAGATTACCGCCGTCGTGGAAAAGCCGATACGGGAAGATACCGTGCGCCAGCCGCTGGTGATCGCGCGCACGGCCCGCGCGACGCGCACGCGGGCGTCAGAGTTGCTGGCTGAATGCGTGCGCGCGGCCGTGCAGGAAGCGATGATCAAACGCGCCTGACCGCAGGCGGTGTCCACGAGCCGTCGAACACCGGCGCCTTCGGCCAGCAGGCCCGGGCATCACGAGCGCATTCTGACTGTGATAGCGTGGAGCCTTCCGACTTTCCGCCCACCCATGACCGATTTCGACGCCGACGCCCTCAAGCGGCTGGTCACAGTCACCATGCCCTTTGGCAAGCACAAAGGCACGGTGATCGCCGACCTGCCAGGCAACTACCTGAACTGGTTCGCGCGCGAGGGCTTCCCGCCGGGGCAGATCGGCGCGCTGCTGGCGCTGATGCATGAGCTGGACCACAACGGCCTGTCGCATCTGCTCAAGCCGTTGCGCGGGCGCACGTAGCGCCCTCGGGCCTGAGGCTCAGGTCACCGGTGCCGGATTGAACAGCACCAGCGCATTGCGGATCTTCCAGTGCTCGGCCCATGACTTCTTGCCACTGGCCACGGCCAGGAGCGTGTGGAACAGCTCCCAGCCCACTTGCTCGATGGTGGCCTCGCCGGTCGCGATGCGGCCGGCGTTGACATCCATCAGGTCGTGCCAGCGCCGTGCCAGGTCGTTGCGGGTGGACACCTTGATCACCGGCACCTCGGCCAGCCCGTACGGCGTGCCGCGCCCGGTGGTGAATACGTGCAGGTTCATGCCGGCAGCCAGCTGCAGCGTGCCGCAGACAAAATCGCCCGCGGGCGTGGCGGCGTAGATCAGCCCCTTCTGCGTGACCTTCTCGCCGGGGCCAGTGACGCCGTGGATCGGGCCGGTGCCGGACTTGACGATCGAGCCCATCGCCTTTTCCACGATATTCGACAGGCCGCCCTTCTTGTTGCCCGGCGTGGTGTTGGCGCTGCGGTCGACCTTGCCCTGCTCCAGATAGCGGTCGTACCAGGCCATCTGCCGCACCAGCGCCTCGGCCACCTCGGGGGTGGCCGCGCGCGCGGTCAGTTGGTCGATGCCGTCGCGCACCTCGGTCACTTCGGAGAACATCACCGTGGCCCCGGCGCGCACCAGCAGGTCGGTGGCAAAGCCCACCGCGGGGTTGGCGGTGACGCCGGAGAAGGCATCGCTGCCGCCGCACTGCACGCCGACCACCAGGTCCGACGCCGGACAGGTCTCGCGCCGGCGTGCGTCCAGGCGCGCCAGGTGCTTCTCCGCCGTGGCCATGATCGAATCGATCATCGAGGCAAAGCCCACATGCTGCTCGTCCTGCAGGCAGACCACATCGGGCTCGCCCTCCTTCTGGATCGGGATGGTGCCGGCGCCGATCAGGCGCGCCGGCTGCAGCTTCTCGCAACCCAGGCTGACGATCATCACCTCGCCGCCGAAATTGGGGTTCAGCGCGATATTGCGGATGGTGCGGATCGGGATGCCGGCGTCGGGCGCGTCGATCGCCACGCCGCAGCCGTAGGTGTGCTCAAGGCCCACTACGTCGTCGACATGGGGATACTTGGGCAGTAGTTCTTCCTTGATGCGCCGCACGGCAAACTCCACCACGCCCTCCACGCACTGCACCGTGGTGGTAATGCCCAGGATATTGCGCGTGCCGACCGAGCCGTCCGCATTGCGGTAGCCCTCGAAGGTATAGCCATCCAGCGGCGGCAGCGGCGCCACGCGCGTGCCGACCGGCAGGTCGTGCAGTTCAGGCGCGGCCGGCATGCGGGTCACCCGCTCATTGACCCAGCTGCCGCGCGGCAGGCCTTTCAGCGCGTAGCCGATCACCACGTTGTAGCGGATCACCGCGTCGCCCTCGCGCAGCTCAGTCAGCGCCACCTTGTGGCCCTGCGGCACGCCCTCTGCCAGCACCAGGCCGCAGGGGAATTCCGTTCCCGCCGGCAGGCCGCCGTCGTTGGCCACGATCGCGACGTTGTCGTTCGCGTGCATCGTGATGTACAGGGGGCGGGCCGCCTTCCCACCTGCCGTCGGGGTCACTGCCATGTCATCTCCAGCCTGGCGCTGTCGCGCACCTTTAGTGTTACGTTGTCTGACAACATTCTATCTGCTTATGCTTGTCTATGGCCTCGGGAATTCCCTATCTCTTGCCATCTCAGGGCAAACATAAGCCACTTTCCTAGGTTTGTTGTACGACAACACATCATGAACCAGGATTGTCCGCCCCAGGAACGAGGCCAACCCGCCGAAATCCTGTTGCACCGCAAAATGACCATTCCCCGCAATATGGCCTATAAGGATGCAACCGGTTTCATGCCACGAGAACCGGACAGGAGACCTTCCGCGCGGCGACGCACATCGCGCAGCCACGCCGCACTGATACCCCATACACCGGCTGCTCCCTCGGCCACGCCCACGACAGGAGGCATGACTCATGCGCTGGAAGCAACGTCCGCAAGGTTCCAACTGGGGTGATTTCGGCCCCGACGACCAGCTTGGCCGCGTCAACCTGATCGGCCCGGAACAAGTCGTCAAAGGCGCGCGCGAGGTGCAGGCCGGCATCAGCTTCTGCCTGTCGCTGCCGCTGGACTACCCCGGCGGCAACAAGCTCAACCCGCGCCGGCATCCGCCGGTGCTGCGGCCTACCCTGCGCGACGACATCCCCTATTTGAACTTCCCGCTGGCCAAGGTCGATCCCACCGCCACCGACGTCATCAGCGACGACCAGGTGCTGCTGTGCCTGCAATACAGCACGCAATGGGATGCGCTGGCGCACGTGGGGGCGCTGTTCGATGCCGACGGCGACGGCCGCCCGGAGCGCGTGTATTACAACGGCTACCGCGCCAACGAGCATATCGTCGGCCCGGTCGACTATGCCGAGGACGACAACTTCGCCGCGCACCCTTGCGGCCACGACCACAGTGCCGCGCAGGCGCTGGGCATCGAGAACTTCGCGGTCAAGGGCATGCAGGGCCGCGGCGTGCTGGTGGACCTGGCGCATGCCTTCGGCATGGACTTCCGCAATGTCGGCTACGACGACCTGATGCACGCGCTGGACGCCGGCAAAGTGGAGGTCGAACGCGGCGACATGCTGCTGCTGCGCACCGGCTTTGCCGAGGTGGTGCTGTCGATGCAGCGCAACCCCGATGAAGCCGTGCTGCACCACAGCTGCTGCGCGCTGGACGGCCGCGACGAGCGCCTGCTGAACTGGATCACCGATGCCGGCATCGCCGCGCTGATCGCCGACAACTACGCGGTGGAACGCTACCCCGCCCGCCCCGCGCCCGACGGCGACAAGAGCCACCCGCTGCTGCCGCTGCACCACCATTGCCTGTTCAAGCTGGGCCTGCCGCTGGGCGAGCTGTGGTACCTGCGCGAACTGGCGGACTGGTTGCGCGCCAGCGGCCGCACCCGCTTCCAGCTCACCGCCCCGCCGTTGCGCCTGCCCGGCGCGGTGGGGTCGCCGGTGACGCCGATCGCCACGGTATAAGCCAACAACAATAAACCAGGGAGACACCATGAACCATCGCCACGCGCTCCGCCGCATTGCCGCCAGCGCCCTCGCCTTCGCCGCGGCGCTTGCCTGCGGCACCGCCCAGGCCCAGCCCAGGGCCGCCGTCTCTGACGATGTCGTCAAGCTCGGCATGCTGCTCGACATGAGCGGCCTGTATGCCGACGTCACCGGCCGCGGCAGCGCCACCGCCGCGCAGATGGCCATCGACGATTTCGGCGGCAAGGTGCTGGGCAAGAAGATCGAGCTGGTGGTGGTCGATCACCAGAACAAGGCCGACATCGCCGCCAACAAGGCGCGCGAATGGTTCGACACTGCCAATGTCGACGCCATCCTCGACGTGGCCGCGTCTGCGCCGGCGCTGGCGGTGCTTGAGGTTGCAAGACAGAAGAACCGCATCGTGGTGTTCTCCGGCCCGGGCACCGAGCGCATCACCAACGACCTGTGCACGCCGGTGTCAGTGCACTACGCCTACGACACCTACGCGCTGGCCAACACCACCGCGCGCGCGATGGTGCAGCGCGGCGGCAAGTCCTGGTTCTTCCTGACGGCGGACTACGCCTTCGGCCACACGCTGCAGGACTCGGCCACCGCGGTCGTCAACGAGACCGGCGGCAAGGTGCTGGGCGCCGCGCGCCACCCGCTGGCCACCAGCGACTTTGCCTCTTACCTGCTGCAGGCGCAGGCCAGCAAGGCACAGGTGGTGGGCCTGGCCAATGCCGGCGGCGATACCGTCAACGCGATCAAGGCCGCCTCTGAATTCGGCCTGACCCGCAACAACACGCAGCGCATGGCGGGCCTGCTGCTCTATATCAACGACATCCACGCCATCGGCCTGAAGACCGCCTCCGGGCTGGTGCTGACCGAAGCATTCTACTGGGATATGAACGATGCCACGCGAGCCTGGTCGCGCCGCTATTTCGACAAGCTCAGGAAAATGCCCAACATGAGCCAGGCGGGTGCGTATTCATCGGTGACGCACTACCTGAAGGCCGTGCAGGCAGCCGGCACAGACGAGACCGCGGCGGTGATGAAGAAGATGAAGTCGATGCCGATCAACGACTTCTTCGCCAAGAACGGCCGCATCCGCGAAGACGGACGCATGGTCCACGACATGTATCTGTTCGAGGTCAAGACGCCGGCCGAGTCCAAGTACCCATGGGACTACTACAAGGTGCTGGCCACGGTGCCGGGCGAGCAGGCGTTCATGCCGGTGTCGAAATCGCAGTGCTCGCTGGTCAGGCGCTGATGGCGGCGCCGGTAGAGATAAGCGGCGTAGAGGCGCGGGGCCGAGGTTTCTGACCAATACAGATCATGGTTTGTATTCGAGAAATACAATCCATATTGCGCATTTTAGTCCCTGGTCAGGTTTTCCAGCCACAGGCTCATCAACCCCGCCCGGCCCCTGACGCCGAATTTCCGGAAAATGCCGGTCACATAGGAATGGGTCGTTGAAACGGCCAGGCCGAGGCGCTGGGCAATCTGCTTTTCCGATGCGTCGGTCAACAGCAGCCGCAAGACCTTCTGCTCGTGGGGCGCCAACGGAACGGAGGAAAGCGCCAGCCCAAGGTCAAGAATGCTCTCCTTCTTCAGCGCAGTGACATCGCGGGCAACCCCGACGCGCAACCGTTCCGACTGGAGCCATCCGGCGGACCACATGATATGGACGGCGCTGCCGTCCTTGTGGCGATAGCGGTTTTCAAAACCGATCCGCTTCTTTCCCGACATCACCTGCTTGGCCTCGACAATGGTCCGGTCCCGGTCGCCAGGCATGACCAGATCGATGATGAACTCACCCGCCATATCCTTCGGCGTATAGCCAAAAATGCCCTCGCACGCTGCGCTGACATACTGGATGCGGCCGCCTGTGTCGACCAGGAATACGGCGTCCAGCAATTGGTCGGCAAACGCAGTGATGTCTTTTCCGATCTCGATACTCATGGCAGTCCAGACCCCCGATACTGGCGCTTTTACTGGCGCCTTGATTGGCCCCTTCGCCCGGATTTCACCCGAACGCGAGTCAACGTGAAGACTAGACCACGCGCCAGCGCATGTACAGTGTTGGCATCGATAAAAACCGTGCAAGGATCGCCAGCCGGAAGGCCTTTAACGGCGCCACTGATGCCTGCGCGCCGTCAAAGGCACCCTGCTGATTAGCAGGGTATGACTTTTGCACCGTTTCGATACCATCATGGCCATCATTTGCCCTGGTCTTCGGCCAGATAACAATGGCCCCGCCGGGGCGCCGCCAAAGCCGTAGTCAACGAGAGTCGGGGCAAATGAGCCAGGCCTCGGCATTGCCTGCCTCTTTCGAGGGGGGATGGAGGTCAGGAGGGGAGCGGCCCGGCCCGCTGACAGAGGTGGCAGTGGCCTCTGTCAGCGGGGACCGTGCAACGCCGCCGCAATACGTGGTGGCCATCGCCTCATTGAATCTGCGCGATGCGCAGCAGGTTGGTGGTTCCCGCCACCAGGAACGGCAGCCCGGCGGAGATGACGATGGACTGTCCGGATTCGCCGAACCCCTCGGCCAGCACGGTGCTGCTGGCCAGATCGGTCATTTCCAGCACGTCCACCACCTCGCGGCAGAGCACGGCGTGCACACCCCAGGTGAGCGTCAGCCGCCTGGCCGTTGCCATGCGGGGTGTCATGCCGAGAATGGGCACCTGCGGCCGCTCGCGCGCCATGCGCAGCGCCGAGTAGCCCGAGCTGGTATAGGCCACCGTCGCCGGCACCTTGAGCAAGCGCGCGATGTGGCGCACCGCGTAGCCGATGGCATCGGCCGCTTCCGCGCGCGGCGGGGTGTGGGATGCCTCGATGGCGTCGCGGTACAGCGGGTCGGATTCCGTGCGGGAGATGATGCTGTTCATCATTCGCACCGCCTCCACCGGATACCGGCCGGATGCCGACTCGGCCGACAGCATGACCGCGTCGGCACCGTCGTAGATCGCCGTCGCCACGTCTGACGCTTCCGCGCGGGTGGGCACGGGGGCGGCAATCATCGATTCGAGCATTTGCGTGGCAACGATGACCGGCTTGCCGGCCTTGCGGCACGCGCGGACGATCTGCTTCTGCAGCGACGGCACCTGCTCGGCCGGCATCTCCACGCCCAGGTCGCCGCGCGCCACCATGATGGCATCGGCCTCGGCGACGATCAGGTCCAGGCTCTGGATGGCGGCGGGCTTCTCCAGCTTGGCCACGATACCGGCGCGGCCGTTGACGATTGCCTTGATCTCCCGGATGTCCTCAGGCCGCTGCACGAAGGACAGCGCGATCCAGTCCGCACCCAGGGCCAGACCGAAGTCGAGGTCGCGCCGGTCCTTTTCGGTCATGGCAGACAGCGGCAGCACCGCATCCGGCACGTTCACCCCTTTCCGGTCCGAAAGCGTGCCGCCGTTGACGACCGTGGTCTCGGCGAAGCCGGCGCCGCACTGCTCGACGCGCAGCCGGATCTTGCCGTCGTCCAGCAGCAGCTCCACGCCTTCGCTCAGCGCGGCGAAGATCTCCGGGTGCGGCAGGCAGACCCGGCTGGCCGAGCCAGGCGCCGCGCTGTCCAGGTCCAGCCGGAAGCCGGCTCCCGCGGCCAGTTGCACCGGCCCGCCGGCGAAGGTGCCGATGCGCAGCTTCGGACCCTGCAGGTCGAGCAACACACCGATGGGACGGCCCCGTTCGCGCTCCACGGCGCGGATCGCCTCGAACCGTTGCCGGTGGTCGTCGTGGGTGCCGTGGCTGAAGTTGAGCCGGAAGACATCGGCGCCGGCCTCGAACAGCGCGTCGATGAGCTCCAGGGTGCTACTCGCGGGGCCGAGCGTGGCCACGATCTTGGCGTTGCGAAGGCGTCTCATGCCATTGCTCCATGTCAGCGCGCGACAGGAGCCGCGCGTAAATCGTTCACCCCCGGTCAGGTGTTCTGCACGACGATGCTCGGGAACTTGCTGGTCATGTCGCGCGCCTTGTCGGCGATCTTGATCGCCACCTTGCGCGCCATGGCGCGGTACATCCCGGCCACCGGGCTGTCGGGCTCGGCCACCACGGTCGGACGGCCGGAGTCGGCCTGCTCGCGGATCTGCAGGTTCAGC